>NZ_SMKP01000218.1:0-16505 GCF_004349015.1 Nonomuraea diastatica | reverse complement strand
GTCTCCGGCCTGCGGCGGTCTGGGGGTGTTGGTCACGGCCGCTCCTCTCCGATAAGTAGTTCCTTTCTTCCCATTACTAGGGTTCCAGAACAAGGGCCCGTTACGGGGAGTAGGGCATTGTTTGGCATCCTGCTCATGTGGTGACTTCAGTGGGGTTCGACCTTGACATGACATTGGCGGACACGCGAGCGGGGATCGCGGCCGTTTACGACGAGCTCGCCGTCCGGCTGGGCGTGCCCTTCGACAGCGCGGCGATCGTCAAGAGGCTGGGCCCTCCGCTGGAGAGGGAACTGGCCAACTGGCTGCCGCCCGAGGCGGTGCCCGCGGCAGCCGATCTTTATCGTCAGATATATCCGGAATTGGGGGTTCCGGTGCACACGGCGATGGCGGGTGCGCACGACGCGATCGAGGCCGTACGCGCGGCCGGCGGGCGGGTCATCGTGGTGACCGGCAAGAACCTCAGGGACGCGATCGGCACGGTCAGGATGCTCGGCTTCCCCGTGGACGAGGTGGTCGGCTCGGTGTTCGGCGCGGAGAAAGGATCGGCGCTCGCGCGGTTCGGCGCGGCGGCCTATGTTGGTGACCATGTCGGGGACATCGAGGCGGCACGTGCGGGAGGCGCGGTGAGCGTGACGGTCGCGACGGGCCCCTATACGGCCGGAGAGCTGCGAGATCACGGAGCCGACGTGGCGTTGACCGACCTGACCGATTTCGCCGCCTGGTTCGCCGGCTGGCGCGCCCAAGCGGAACTTGGCTAATTCACCGCCATTTACCCGGTCGCCCTGGCGCTCTTCGGGGCATAACCTACATCCATCCATCCTTCGTTTTCGACTGTTTGAACGAGGTCCTCCTGTGCCGAGTGGCAAGGTCAAGTGGTACGACGCCGACAAGGGATTCGGCTTCCTCACCCGCGACGACGGCGGTGAGGTCTTCGTGCATTCATCCGCGCTGCCCACCGGCGCAGGCCCGCTCAAGCCAGGCCAGAAGGTCGAGTTCGGCGTGGCAGAGGGCCGCCGGGGCCAGCAGGCGCTCTCGGTCCGGATCCTCGAGCAGCCGCCGACGCTGGCCAAGGCCAAGCCCAAGGGCAAGCGGAAGAAGCCGGACGAGATGGTGGTCATCGTCGAAGACCTGATCAAGTTGCTCGACGACGTGTCGACCTCCTACCAGCGGGGCAAGCACCCCGACGCGGCGCACGCCAAGAAGATCGCGCAGGTGCTGCGGGCGGTCGCCGACGACCTCGACGCGTAACGCGTTCAGCCGTTGGGGTTGGTCAGCGGCTTGGTCGGGTCGAGGGTGTCCTGGCGCTGCTGAGGCTGGTCGGCGGCGGCCTCGGCGCGCCGCCGGTGCAGTTTGGCGTCGGCGGCGCGCGCGTGCCTGATCCTGGAGACCAGCAGCCACGCGAGCGCGGCGGTCAGCGCGACCGCCAGCGTGACGAGCCCGGCCGTGCTGCTCTCCGACAGCGAGAGCACCAGCCCGGCCAGGCCGCCGAACACCCAGGCGAGCTGGAGCACGGCCTCGACCACGCCGAACGTCGACGAGCGCACCTCCTCGCCGATCTCCCGCTGCACGATCGCGTCGAGCGCCAGCTTGCCCAGCTCCTGCGCGAACGCCGTGATCAGCGAGATCGCCAGCGCGGCCCACAGGCCGAAGAAGATCGCGGTCAGGATGGTGGTCACGCTGGTCACGGCCAGCGTGGCCAGCACGATGAGCTGCGGCGCGTGGTTGCGGGTCCAGTTGGCGACGGCGGCGCCCGCCAGGCCGCCCAGCCCGGCCGCGGCCGCGAGCAGCGCGATCGTCTTGGGGATGTCGAAGAACGGGTCGGCCGCCGCCTGCGACTGCGTCGCCGCCAGCCACGGCGCCGCGCGGTCCTGCACCAGGAACAGCAGGAAGAACAGCAGGAACCCGGAGAAGACCCGGACGGCCACGTTGGCCCAGACGGCCTCGGCGACCGTGGGGCCCACCTTGAGCAGCGTGCGCCAGCGTGGTGCGGCGCCCTCCTCCTCCAGATCGGGCGAGTCGATGTGCCGCGGCAGGCGTACGGCGGCGACCCCGAGCAGCAGGAAGGCCACCATCGCGATGCGCAGCACCGCCGCGCTTCCCACCCACGCGGTCAGCCCGGCCCCGACCGGCACCGCCACGCCCGCGGTGACCAGCGTGAACAGCGCCACCCTCGCGTTCGCCGACACCAGCGTGATGTCGGCGGGCAGCACGCTCGGCATGATCGCCGCCCTGGACACGTTGTGCGCCTTCGACAACACCAGCACGCCCAGCGCCCCGATGAACAACGTCGGCAGGTCGCCGGGCCCCACCGCGGCGGCCATCGCGAAGCACAGCAGGCCCCGACCGAACAGCGTGCCCGCTATCACGTAGCGCCGCCCCGACCTGAACCTGTCGAGGATCGGCCCCACGAACGGCGCCAGCAGCGCGAACGGCACCATCGTGATGACGAGGTAGAGGGCGACGGAGCCGCGCGCCTCGCCGACGGGCACCCCGAAGAACACCGTGCTCGCCAGCGCCACCGTGACCAGCGCGTCGCTCGCGCTGTTGCCCGCCGACAACTCGATCAGGCGGCCGAGCCCGGTGCGGTCGGCGCCGTCGGCGTGGGTGAGGCGGCGCGTGGCCCGGCCGACCTTCTGCGCGCCCTTCGCGGTGACCTTGCCCGCCCGCGCGGTGCTGCTGGCCGTGGCCTTGCTCGCGCGCAGAGTGGCACGACCCGCGTCGGCGACGCCGTGCGCCATCCGCCGCGAGACCTCGCGCGCCCGCTCCCAGCCTCCCTGCACGCCTACCAGTCTTACCCGATTCGTCGGCGATCTCGGAGCGGGATCCCCCGTTGTGGGACTCTTAGGTCCTGCCATGGGTGAGAATGAAGTGTGAGCGAACAGCACCTTTCGGCGGAGGCGGTCCGATGAGCCGCACCAGGGCCCGCGTCTCCGCTCCCGACCAGGCCTGTGTCGCCGCGGTCGATCTGGCGCGCGCCGCGGCCGAGGAGCTGGCGCGCCCGGGCGAGCCCGGCGAGCACCTCGGCTACGAAGGCGAGGGCGACCGGATCGTCACCCACTATTTCGCCTGCCTCGACCGCGCCTATCGCGGCTGGCGCTGGGCCGTCACCGTCACGCGTGCCTCGCGCGCGAAGAAGGTCACGGTCAGCGAGGCAGTCCTCCTCCCCGGCTCAGGGGCGCTGCTGGCGCCCGAGTGGCTGCCGTGGAGCGAGCGGCTGCGGCCGGGCGACCTCGGCGTGGGCGATCTGCTGCCGACCGCGGAAGACGACGACAGGCTGGCGCCGGGTTTCACCGAGACCGACGATGACACCGATCGCCAGATGGTTTTCGAATACGGCCTGGGCCGAGCCCGTGTGCTCTCGGCCATCGGCAGAGACCGGGCTGCCAGACGCTGGCACGCGGGCGAGCACGGGCCGCACACTCCGATCGCACACGCCGCTCCCGCGCAGTGCTCCACCTGCGGCTTCTACTGGTTGCTCGCGGGTGAGCTCCGGCTGTCGTTCGGCGTCTGCGCCAACGAATACGCGCCGGACGACGGGAAGGTGGTGGCCGCCGACCACGGTTGCGGCGCGCACTCGGAGGCCGCCGTGCTGCCGGCGCCCGTGGAACAGGCCATCCCCATCCTCGACGATCTGGGCTACGACCTGATGGAGGAGGAGACGGGCTCGGTCGACGCGTCCGCCTCCGAGGAGCTCGGCCACTCCTGAGGGCGCATGCGCGGCGTCGTGAGGGTAGGTGGGGCGCGGATGCGCGCCTCACCTGTCGGTGAAGGCCGCTAACCTACGGTGTCCCCTACCTTCACACCAGGATCGTGATAGATGAGCGACACCTACGGCACCGACCGGATGCGAGCGGCCGTGCTCTCCGCCTGGACGGCCTCGCCTGCCCGGTTCCGCGAAGACGCCAACGCGGAGGAGGACTTCGCGCTCGGCGGCTACCGTGACCGGCTGATCGTCGAGCTGGCGCAGAACGCCGCCGACGCGGCGTTGCAGGCGGGCGTGCCAGGGGTGCTGCGCCTGACCCTCCAGGGCGGTGTGCTGACGGCCGCCAACACCGGCGCGCCCCTCGACGCCACGGGCGTCGAGGGCCTGTCGACGCTGCGCGTCTCCGGCAAGCGCGACGACGTCGGCGCGGCGGGGCGCTTCGGCGTCGGGTTCGCGGCGGTGGTCTCGGTCTGCGACGAGCCGGCCATCGGCTCGCGTGGGCGCGGCTCCGTGCGCTGGTCGCGCGCCGGCACGTCCGCTGCGGTGGCGGAGATCCCCGAGCTCGCTTCCGAGCTGGCCGACCGCTCGGGGCACGTCCCGTTGTTGCGGCTGCCGTTCGACGCCCCGCCGCTCGACGTGCCCGACGGTTTCGACACGCTCGTCCGCCTTCCGCTGCGCGACCAGTCCGCCGTCGACGCGGTCCGGCGGATGCTCACCGAGACCAGCCCCGCGCTGCTGCTCGGCATGCCCGCGCTGGAGTCCATCGAGATCGACGTCGACGGGTCGGTCCGCACGGTCGTCGCCGACGGCTGGCACGTCGTGTCGGAGTCGGGCGAGTTCACGCCCGACGAGGTGAGCAGGCTCTTCGCCGACCGGCCCACCGAAGAGCGCGCCCGCCCCTACTGGTCGCTGCGCTGGGCGGTCCCGGTGACCGGCACCGGCGAGCCGGGCTCGCCGCCCGGCACGGTGCCGGCCGTCGTGCACGCGCCCACGCCCAGCGACGAGCCGCTCGACCTGCCCGCGCTGCTGATCGCGTCCTTCCCCATGGCCACCGACCGCCGCCACGTCGCCAGGGGCCCGCTCACCGACTTCCTGGTCGAGCGGGTGGCCGACGCCTACGTCCGGCTGCTCCAGGAGTTGCCGCGCACGTCCAGGCTGCTCGACCTGGTGCCGTCCCTCATGGGCAAGGGCGAGCTCGACGCCCGCATCCGCAGGGCCGTGCTGGCCCGGCTGCCCGAGACGCCGCTGCTGCCCGCGCTGTCGGCTCCCGCGCCGGCCGTCCAGACACCCTCGTTCGCCGAGGCCGAGGTCTACGAGCCCGACGCCGAGTGGCGGGTCGAGCACCCGGCGGCCGAGCCGGGCGACGACGGATGGGTGGTCGCGGGCCGCGAGGCCGCCGTCGTGGCGGGCGCCTCCGCCGAGCTGCTCGAGACGGTCGCCGGCTTCGTCCCCGGGCTGCTGCCCGCGGGATGGCCCGCCAGGCATCCGGCCATGACGTCGCTGGGCGTGCGCAGGGTCGAGCTGGCCGACGTCGTCGACCTGTTGTCGGGTGAGGCCGTGGAGGCGCGCGAGCCGGCGTGGTGGCGCTCGCTCTACGACGTGCTGCCCGTCGACGACCCCGAGGCGCTGGGGGCGCTGCCGGTGCCGCTCACCGACGGCCGGCTCGTGCGGGGGCCGCGCGGCACGCTCATCCTGACCGACGGCGGCGCCGACCTCGACCTGACGCCGCTCGGGCTGCGCATCGTGCACCCGGACGCCGCCCATCCCGCGCTGCTGCGGCTCGGCTCCGCCGAGGCCACCCCCCGCACGATTCTCGACGACCCGCTGACCAAGGCCGCCGTCGCGCAGTCGCTCGACAGCTCCGACCCCGAGCCGGTGGCACGGGCCGTGTTGTCCCTGGTGGAGGCGTCCGGGCTGGCGCCCGGCGAGGCGCCGTGGCTGGCCGAGCTGGCCCTGCGCGGCACCGACGGCGAGCTCTATCCGGCGGGCGAGCTCATGCTGGCCGACGGGGCGCTGGCCGGGCTGATCGAGCCCGGCACCCACCTCGGCGTGGCCGCATCAGAGCTGACGGAGACCTACGGCTCGCGCGTGCTCGCGGCCGCCGGGGTGCTCGACGGGTTCGCGCTCGTGCACGAGTCCGACGTGCTGCTCGACCAGGACGAGTGCGACCACGACCTCGACGGCGAGGACGACTGGCTCGACCACGTGCTCGACCTGCTGCCCGAGCTCGACGTGCCGCCGCTGGTGCCCGAGTTCGTGGCGGTGCGCGACCTGGAGCTCGTGGCCGACTGGCCGGCTGCGCTCGAGCTGCTGACCAGGCCGCCGCTGCGCGCCGCCCTCCACCCGCTGCGCGTCGAGGGCGTGGAGGTGCCCTCCTACACGGCGTGGTGGCTGGCCCGCCATCCCGTGCTCGGCGGGCGCAAGCCGCTGGAGCTGCGGCTCCCCGGCGCCGACCCCCTGCTGCAGGGCCTCTACGCCGACGCTCCCGCGGGCCTCGACGAGGGCGCCCTGTCCATGATCGGCGTACGCACCACGCTGCCCGCGCTGCTCGACTCCCACGGCGGTCCCGAGGAGCTGCTCGACCTCATGGCCGACGAGTCGATCGAGGTCGACCGGGCGCAGCTGCGCGCCCTGTGGGTCGCTCTGGCCGCCGTCGACCCCTCCAGGGTCGCGCCGCCCTCCCGTGTGCGCGCGGTGCAGAAGGGCTCCATCGTGGTGGCCCCGGCCGACGACGTCGTGGTGGTCGAAGCCCCCGACCTGCTGCAGCTCGTCACCGACCGGCCGCTGGTGCTGGCCCCCTACGACCTGGCCGAGGCGCTGTCGGAGCTGCTCGACCTGCCGCTGGCGGGAGAGCTCACCTCCGGCGAGGTCACGTCCCAGGGGGAGGTCCTTCAGGTGCCGCGCGAGGTGCGCTCCCTGCTGCCCACGGCGCCGGACACGTACGTCCAGCACGAGAAACTGCTCGTCGACGGGGTCGAGTGCTCGTGGCGGTTCTTCGAGGGGGCGGTGCACTGCACGGGGGGCGACGGGCTGGCCAGAGGACTGGCGTGGGCCACGGGGCAGTGGAACGATCGGCTCGCGGTCGCCGCTCTGCTGCGTGATCCTCAGGCGGTTCCTCTCCTGCTCGCCGAGGCCGACCTCTCCTGACCCGCCCGCCTGTCATGTGTCCGACCGGGCGCGGGCCGTCACGTCTCCCTTCGACCGGGGCGTGCTTCCGGCCGCGCCGCGTCCCCCGGGGCATGGCGGGCCCTCGACGGTGGCGCGCGGGGGGAGCGGCGGGCACGGAGACGGTCAGGCGGCGCAGGTGGTGCCGTCGCCGGGCACCTTGCCCTCCAGCAGATACGCGTCCACCGTCTTCATGACGCACCCGTTGCCGCTCAGGTAGGCGCCATGGCCTTCGCCCTCGTAGGTGACCAGGACACCGGTCTTGAGCTGCTCGGTGAGGGCAGGGGCCCACCGGTACGGAGTGGCCGGGTCGCCCTTGCCGCCGACCACGACGATGGGCGCGGACCCCGTCGCGTCGATGCGCTTGGCCTCGTCGTTCCCGGGCACCGGCCAGTGCGCGCACGCCTCGCTCGAGCCCTCGACCGACAGGATGGGGAAGATCTTCCTGACCTTGTCGTTGATCCTGGCGGTGTCGGCGGCCGTGGGCCGGTCCGCGGTGTCGGCGCAGTTGATGGCCTGCAGGCTCGTCATGACCGTCGAGTACGTCCCGTCGGCCCTGCGGCCGGTGTAGGAGTCGGCCAGGGCGAGCAGCGCCGTGCCGTTTCCCTTGAGCGCCGCGGCGGCGGCCTGTTCCAGCATCGGCCAGGTCGCCTTGGCGTACAGCGGGGTGATGACGGCGAGCTGGGCCAGGCTGTAGGTGAGCTCGCGGTCACCGATTTTGAGCGGCTCGGTCTTGAGCTCGTCGAGCAGGGTTTCGACGGTCTTCTCGACGGTCGCGGGGTTGGCGCCGAGCTCGCAGCTCTGTGCCACGCAGTCCTTGGCGAACGCGTCGAAGGCCTGGTCGAAGCCGGTGGCCTGGATGACGGCCCGTTCCTCGAAGGTCACCGTCGGGTCGAAGGCGCCGTCGAGGACGAAGCGGCCGACGTTCTTGGGGAAGTGGGTGGCGTAGACGGCGCCGAGGTGGGTGCCGTACGAGAAGCCGAGGTAGTTGAGCTGCTTGTCGCCGACCGCGGTTCTGATGAGGTCGAGGTCCTTGGCGGCGTTGACGGTGCCGACGTGCGGCAGGATCTTGCCGGAGTCCTTCTCGCAGGCCTGCGCGAACTCCTTGGCCAGCCGGTCTCCGTCGGCCTCCGCGCCGGCGGCCAGGAGCTTGTCGACCTGGCCCTCGCACGTGACGCCGGCGCTGCGCTCGACGCCGCGCGGGTCGAAGCTGACCAGGTCGTAGCGCTGGTTCAGGCCGGCGAAGGCCCGGCCGGCCAGCGCCAGCGTGTCCACTCCTGACGCGCCGGGGCCGCCGAAGTTGAACACGAGCGAGCCGAGCCGGTCGCCGGTGGCCTTCATCCGGATCAGGGCGAGGTCGATCTTCTCGCCGCCGGGGTCGGCGTGGTCGAGGGGGACCTTGATCGTGCCGCACTCGGTGCCGGCGGGCGGGGGGATCGGCTTGCCGTCAGCGCCCACCAGATCCGTGCACTGGGTCCAGGCCACCGTGCCTTGGCCCGTGGTCTTGTCCTCGGCGGCCGGGGCGGGCTCGCCGGTGGTGCCGCAGGCCGTGAGAACCGCCGCGCCCAGGAGGAATGTCGCTATGGGCTTCTTCATGCCTATAAGCATGGTTTACCGGAGGTGCGCCGACGTAGTGGGCGGAAACACGACTTAGGGGTGACTTCGGGGAACGGCGGGAGATGACGAATGTCAGCTCGTACGGACCGATCCGGTCACTCCCGGCCGGGCCTGCGGACGAACCAGATGCCGAACAGGCCGAAGACGACCCCGGTCGCGCAGGTCCAGATCCACCACGTGTTCTCCGGGGCGGGACCGACGATCAGCAGGACGGCCAGGGCGACGGCCCACACGCCGGTGCCGACGGCCACGGCGGCGGTGTCGTTGGTCTCGATCGGCTCAGGGTCGGGATGCCACTCCTGCTTCACGTGTCCACCCTAGCTTGCAATCGGGTCTCGAAATCATTACTGGCTCTTTCCGCAGCTCACCCCGCCTGCCACTGTTCGCGTCGTGAGCGACACACGTAGCAAAATAGATCGTTTCTTCGCAATCTCCGCACGAGGTTCCACCGTCTCCCGTGAGGTCCGGGGTGGCCTGGCCACGTTCTTCACCATGGCCTACATCGTGGTGCTGAACCCGATCATCATCGCCACGGGCACGGACGTGGAGAAGCAGGTCATCGGTGACGGCACGACGCCGAACGTGGCGCTGGTCGCGGCCGGGACCGCCTTCGTGGCGGGGGTGCTGACGATCCTCATGGGCGTCATCGCCCGGGTGCCCTTCGCTATGGCGGCCGGGCTCGGCCTGAACGCCTTCGTCGCGTTCAACCTGGCCAGCGTGATGACCTGGGAGGAGGCCATGGGCCTGGTCTTCCTCGAAGGCGTCATCATCGCCATATTGGTGCTGACCGGGCTCAGGGTGGCGGTGTTCCATGCCATTCCCGCCCAGCTCAAAACCGCCATCAGCGTCGGCATCGGCCTGTTCATCGCGCTGATCGGTTTCGTGGACGCGGGGTTCGTGCGCCGGGTGCCGGCCGGGCCGCCGCTGGAGATGGGCATCGGGGGCAACCTCACCTCGTGGCCGATCTTCGTCTTCGTGGTCGGGCTGCTGGCCACGGCGGCGATGGTGGCGCGGAAGGTCAAGGGGGCCATCCTCCTCGGCATCGTGGGCACGACCGTGCTGGCGATCATCGTGGAGTTGCTCACCAAGTCGGGCGCGTTCTCGGCCGAGAACCCCGGCGGCTGGCAGCTGAACGTGCCCGCGATGCCCGAGCAGATTCTCGGCTTCCACAACCCGCTGGTGCTGTTCACGGAGTTCGACCCCTTCGGGGCGTTCAGCCGGATCTCGGTACTGCTGGCCGTGCTGTTCGTCTTCACCCTGCTCATCACCGACTTCTTCGACACCATGGGCACCATGGTCGGCGTCGGCCGCCAGGCGAACCTGATCCAGGAGGACGGGACGCTCCCGCGTACCAAGCAGATCCTGCTCGTCGACTCGATCGGCGCGGCGGCCGGCGGCGCGGGCTCCGTCTCCTCCAACACCACCTACATCGAGTCGGCCGCCGGCGTCGGCGAGGGCGCGCGCACGGGGCTGGCGAGCGTGGTCACCGGCCTGCTGTTCCTGGTGGCGATCTTCTTCGCGCCGCTCGTCACGGTCGTGCCGTACGAGGCCGCGGCCCCGGCGCTGGTCGTGGTGGGCTTCCTGATGATGACCGCGATCCGCGACATCGACTGGAACGACTACGAGATCGCGATCCCGGCGTTCCTCACCGTCGTGGTCATGCCCTTCACCTACTCGGTCTCGAACGGCATCGGAGCCGGCTTCGTCAGCTATGTGCTGATCAAGGCGGTGCGGGGTAAGGCGAGGGAGATTCATCCGCTGCTGTGGGCGGTCACGATCCTCTTCGTGCTCTACTTCGCGATCGGCCCGATCCGCGCGCTCCTCGGGATCTGAGCAGGTGGGAGCCGTCTCGCGCGTGCGGGACGGCTTCCTGGTATCCAGGAGGGCGAGAACCGGTTAGGGAAATATTCTGTCTTCGCCTATAGTTAGCAAAGGTAATGACTCATGCTAACCAAACCCCAGCACAAGACGGACCTGCGCAGCGACGCAGGCCTGGCTTCGGCCTTGCGCGTTTCTCTGGCAAGGCTGACCAGGCGCCTACGACGACAGGCAGCGGCACACTCGCTGACGCCCACCCAGTTCGCGACGCTCGCCGCCATCGAGCGCAGGAGCTCGCCACCGGCCAACGAGGAGCAAAGCGGGCGCGACAGCCAGACGGAACGGCATTCCGGGATAACCCCCGGCGAATTGGCCGAGCTCGAGAAGGTGCAGCCGCCCTCGATGACGCGCGTGATCGCCAAGCTCGAGGAACGCGGCCTGGTCGCGCGCCATCCGCACCCGACCGACCGGCGCCAGGTGACCGTGACCGTGACCGAGGCCGCCGAGAAGCTGCTGAAGGAGGAGCGACGCCGCAAGGAGGCGTGGCTGACGCAGCGGCTGAAAGAGCTGTCCCCCGAGGAGAGGGTGATTCTCCGGCAGGCTGCACCCATCCTGGAGAAACTCAGCCGGATATAGACGAGCCTGAAGAACCCAGGACCGGGATGTTCCGGTCGCTCAGGGTTCGTAACTACCGCATGTTCGCGGCCGGGGGCGCGGTCTCCAACGTCGGCACCTGGCTGCAGCGCACCGCCCAGGACTGGCTGGTGCTCGACCTGACCAACGGCAGCGCGGCGGCGCTCGGCACGGCGACCGCGCTGCAGTTCCTGCCCATGCTGCTGTTCGGCATGTTCGGCGGCGTGCTGGCCGACCGCTACCCCAAGCGGCCCATCCTCATCGGCGCCCAGGTGCTGATGGCCTCGCTCGCGCTGACCATAGGCGTGCTGACGATGACCGGCGCGGCCCACGTGTGGCACGTTTACGCGATGGCGTTCCTGCTCGGCATGATCTCCTGTGTTGAGGTGCCGACGCGGCAGGCGTTCGTGGTCGAGATGGTCGGCCGTAACGACCTGCCCAACGCGATCGCCCTGAACAGCTCCATCTTCAACCTGGCCCGCGTGGTCGGCCCGGCGCTCGCCGGTCTGCTGATCTACGTGCTGGGCGGGACGGGCCCGATCTTCCTGATCAACGCGCTGACGTTCGGCGCCGTGATCTCCAGCCTGGTCTTCATGCGCAAGGCGGAGCTGAACATCTCCGAGCGCGTGCCCAGGGCCAGGGGCCAGCTCCGCGAGGGGCTGCGCTACGTGGTGCGGCGCGAAGAACTGCTCATGCCGGTGCTGCTCATCGGGTTCGTGTCGATGTTCTCGCAGTCGTTCTCGATGTCGATCGCGCTCATGGCCCGCGAGGTGTTCGAGGCCGGCGCGTCCTCGTTCGGCCTGGCCTCCAGCATGTTCGCGGTGGGCGCGCTCGGAGGGGCGCTGCTGGCGGCGCGCAGGGCACGGTTGTCGCGCAAGGTGCTCTTCGCCGGGGCGATCGGCTTCGGCCTGTTCCAGATCGCGACGGCGCTGGCCCCGTTCTACCCCGTCTACCTGCTGCTGCTGATCCCCACCGGCATCGCGCTGATCACCATCAACACGGCCGCGAACGCCAGCGTCCAGCTCGCCACCTCCCCCGACATGCGGGGGCGGGTCATGGGCATCTACATGCTGGTCTTCACCGGCGGGGCGCCGCTCGGCGCGCCGCTGATCGGATGGTTGTCCGAGCTGGGCGGGCCGCGTGCGGGCGTGATGTTGTCGGGCGTGCTCGTCCTGGCAGGCACCGGGCTGGCGGTCCTCGTGACGCGGCTGATCAGCGCGCGGGTGCGCAAGCCGGCGCTCGCCACGGCCTGAGCGACCGGTCCCCGCCACGGGGCACAATCGGATGGCATGAGGCTCTTCGCGGCCCTGGTGCCGCCCGACGAGGCGCTGGACGAGGTGTCCCGCGCGATCGCGCCGCACGTCGGGCAGGTGCCGGGCCTGCGCTGGCCCGACCGGGCCACCTGGCACATCACGCTGGCCTTCTTCGGTGAGGTGCCCGAGCTGGCGCTGCCCGAGCTGGAGTTGCGCCTGGCCCGTGCCGTGCGCCGCTACAGCGTGCTCGACCTGGCCTTCGACGGTTTCGGCGCGTTCTCGTCCGCCCGCCGGGCCAAGGTTTTGTGGGTGGGCGTCGCGGGCGACTCGATGACCCGGCTCGCCGACTCCGTCAAGGCCGGCGCCCGCCGGGCGGGGGCCGCGCAGACGGACGGCAAACGGTTCCATCCGCACCTGACGCTGGCCAGGGCCAAGTCGGAGACGGACCTTCGCCCGCTGATCGAGTCGCTGTCGGGATTCAGCAGCTCGCCGTGGCGGGCGGAGCACGTCCGTCTCGTCCGCAGCCACACCGGACCGCAGGTGAGGTACGAGTCACTCGCCGAATGGGCGCTCGCACCCTCCGAGCAGGGCTAGGCTCCAGGGCGTGGATCGTCCTCGCTCCTGGTTGCTGCCCATCGTGCTCGGCCTGCTGCTGCTGACCGTCGTGCTCGGCGCCCTGCTCACCTGAGCGCTACCAGGCGTAGTCCTCCGGCGCGGTGCGGTGGCCGGGGAAGATCTCGTCAAGCCGGGCCAGGGCGGCCTCGTCCAGCTCGATCTCCAGGGTGCGCATGCTGCCTTCGAGCTGCTCCAGCGTGCGCGGGCCGATGATCGGCGCGGTGACCGCCCGCTGCTTGAGCAGCCAGGCGAGGGCCACGTACGCCGGGTCCTCGTTCAGCTCGTCACAGAACTTCTCGTACCGCTCGATCTTGTCGCGGTGCTTCTCGAGCTGCTTGACCATGCTGTCCGAGGCCGACCGGCCCCTGTCGATCTTGCGGAGCACGCCGCCGAGCAGGCCGCCGGCCAGCGGGCTCCACGGGATCACGCCGAGGCCGTAGTCTTCGCAGGCGGGCAGCACCTCCAGCTCGACCGCGCGGGTGAGCAGGTTGTAGTGCGACTGCTCGCTGATCAGCCCGTTGAAGGTGCGCCTGGCGGCGGTCTCCTGGGCCTTGGCGATGTGCCAGCCGGCGAAGTTCGAGGAGCCCACGTATACGATCTTGCCCTGCTGCCGCAGGATCTCCATGGCCTCCCAGAACTCGTCGAACGGGGTGTCCCTGTCGATGTGGTGGGCCTGGTAGATGTCGATGTAGTCGGTCTGCAGCCGCTTCAGCGAGGCGTCGCAGGCCTTGCGGATGTTGAGCGCCGACAACTTCTGGTCGTTGGGCCAGTCGCTCATCCTGCCGTTCAGCTTGGTCGCGATGACCGTCTTCTCCCGGCGCCCGCCGCCCTGGGCGAACCATCGGCCGACGATCTGCTCCGTGATGCCCTCGCCGAGCTTCCAGCCGTACACGTTGGCGGTGTCGAAGAAGTTGATCCCCAGCTCATGGGCTCGGTCCATGATCGCGAAGGAGTCGTCCTCCGTGGTCAGCGGGCCGAAGTTCATCGTGCCGAGGCAGAGCGGGCTCACCTGGAGGCCGCTGCGTCCGAGATTGACGTAGTCCATGTTCTCAACCCTAGGTACCTGGAGTGAACTCCAGGCCATAGGATCCATTCGTGATCTACAGAGAAATGGGGCATTTCCTGCCGCGCTGTCTCTCCTCATGATCGCTCTGCTCCGGGCGGCCGTTCCGCTCTTCCTGGCCATGGTCACGGGCATGATCGGCTCGCTGGTGGTCACCTCGGTGCTCGGCAAACACGACACCGTCGCCCTCGCCGCCTTCGCGGTCATGACCGCCGTGCTCAACCCGGCCTCCGCAGCCGTGCAGGGTGCGCTGCGCGGGCTGGGGCCGTTCGTCGCCCAGCACAGGGACGAGCCCGCGGCGGCCGTGCCGATCGTGCGGGACGCGCGCTGGCTCAGCATGGCCGCCGGCACGGCGGGGGCGCTCGCGGTGCTCTGCGTGCCGCTGCTCGCGCGCGCCACGGGGGTGCCCGGCGCAGTGGTGCGCGAGCTGGGCCTGCTGCCGTACTTCGTCGCGGTCTATCTCCTGATCTTCGCCTCCACCGGCGGCGCGAGCACCATCCTGGTGGCGCTCGGGCGCAACCGCAGCGTGCTCTGGCCGACCTTGACCTTCGGGCTGCTGCTGAGCGTCCTCACCGTGGCGCTGGTGCCATCGCTCGGGCTGACCGGAGTGGGCATCGCGTGGGTGGCCGGGGGCGGCGCGGCGGCGGTCGTGGCGAGCCTCCTGCTGCGCCGCGCGCTCGGCGGTCCCATCGGGCAGGCCAGGCCCAGGTTCGGTGAGATCGCCAAGCTGGCGAGGGTCAGCGTCCCGCTGGCGGGCACCGTACTGATCAAATTCGGCGTGCTCGGGGTGGTCACCCTCGCGGCGGGCGGCACCGGCGCGCGTGACACCGCCGCCCACGCCGTGCTGACCACGCTCACCGCGCTCATGATGATGGCCTCGCTCTCCATCGGCCAGGTGTCGGTGCCGGAGATCGCCCGCGCTGCCGATCCGGCGGGGGCGCGGCGGGCCAACAGGACGGCGGCCCTGCTCGCTCTCGCGGCCTCCCTCGTCGGCGCGGCCCTGCTGCTCGGGTTCGGGTCGTCGCTGGTCACGCTGTTCAGCGACGACCCTGGGGTACGCGAGCGCGTGCTCGCGCTGCTCCCGCTGATGGCGCTGGCGTCGATGGCCGACGCGGCGCAGGCCGTGCAGGGGACCGGGCTCACCGCGCTCAAGCGTTCGGGGGCCAGCCTGGGCTACTTCGCCATCGGGTACGGGCTGCTGGTCCTGGCCGCCGTGCCCGTGGCCAGGACCTGGGGTATCACCGGGTTGTGGGTGGCCATGGCAGTGGCCAACGTGCTGCTGGTGGTGCTCCAGGGCACCGGCTTCCACCGCCACAGCGCCAGGGTGGCCGGTTGAGGCTCAGGAGCGACACTGTCCGGCGCTGGTGAGGTCGGTCGCGGTGGCCCAGTAGCCGGAGGTCGTCTTCAGCCGGCCGTTCTGGCCGGAGCCCTGGTAGACGCTGATGATGTTCCCGTCCTTCCACGTGCCGTTGGAGCGGACGCTGGTGGCGCTCAGCCACTTGGGAGTCGTCTTCGCCTTCACCTCGTAGGGGCAGATGACGGCCGCGGTCGTGGTCGAGGTGGCGGCGCCGGCGGGCACGGTCATGAGCGCCCCGCCTCCGGCCAGTACGGTTGCGGAAAATACGGTGGCAAATCGGCGGCCAGTGATGATCATTTGGCCAGGTTAGGCTCAGCCGGCGGCGATGTCCTCGGCGGGCAGTGGCGAAATCCTTAACGCTGCGTCCGGACCGATGCGGTCGCCGGCGCCTGTCGCGCGGACCGGGTGGCCGGTGGGTGGGGCATGATGGCGGCGTGGGGGATGTCGTGATCAGGGTGCTCGCGGTCGTCACGGCGACCTGCTGTCTGTCCGCCGTTCCCGTCCATGCGGCGGACGACGGCACGGAGAAGCTCTTCACCTTCCGCGATCCCGGGATCACGGAGTCCAGCGGCCTGGCCGTGTCGCCGACGCACGACGGCGTCTACTACACGCACAACGACAGCGCCGCCAGCCCCACCTTCTACGCCGTCGACGGCAAGGGCCGTACGCGGGCCGCCTTCCAGGTGCGGGGCGCCCAGGCGCGAGACTGGGAGGCGATGGCGGCGACCAAGGACCCGGAGACGGGCCGGGGGGTGCTCTGGTTCGCCGACATCGGCGACAACCTGGACGGCGCCTGGCCCGACATTTCCGTCTATCGCGTGATGGAGCCGCAGACGCTGCGCAGCACCGCCCTGCCCGCCACCCGCTACCGCTTCCGCTACGCCGACGGTGCCCGCAACGCCGAAGGGATCATGATCAACCCCAGGACCGGCCGGCTCTACGTGGTGTCCAAGGAGTTCGCCGGCTCGGTCTACGCGGCGCCGAAGAAGCTCCGCACCGGCCGGACGAACATCCTGCGCAAGGTCGCCCGCGCCCCCATCATGGCCACGGACGCCGCCTACGCCCCCGACGGCTCGTCGTACGTCATTCGCACCTACTTCTCCGCGACCCTCTACCGGCCCTCGGGCGAGACGATCGCCAAGGTGCCGATGCCGGAGCTCGAACAGGCCGAGTCGATCACCTACACCGCCGACGGCACGGCGCTGCTGGCCGGCTCGGAGGGGCCGCGCAGCCCGGTCTACCGTGTCCCGCTCCCCGAGCGGGCCACCCCCACTACGACCC
>NZ_SMKP01000217.1:0-16580 GCF_004349015.1 Nonomuraea diastatica | reverse complement strand
TGAACGTCGAGGTGCTGTCCAGCGACGGCATGTCCATCGAGATGCGTGACACCGACGAGGACGTCTTCCGCGCCGCGGAAGAGCTCGGTATCGACCTGTCCCGGCGTGAGCCGAGCAGCGTGGAAGAGGTCTGAGGGGGTGCCGGGCTCGCGACGGAGGCAGTGTAATCACGGTGAACGGGGAGGCGGTCAGCGCAAGGGGTGCGGGCAGGGCCAGGCGCCGTGCCCAGGGCCGAGTCGAGTAGACACGCGTGCCGCTGAGCTGGATCTCCCTGTTGTCCATGCGGGGGCCGGTGAAAGTGGGTTGTAAGAAGCATGCGGTGCGATACCCGGCATGACAAAGGAGACATCGATTGAACAGAGCAGGCGGTGGCTCCTCGAGCGGAACGGGCTGTGGGCGGGCTACCTGACGGCGCTGCGTCACCTGCTGCCGCTGTCCGCTCCCGCCCTGGCCCTGTCCGTTCCGATCGGCTTGGTCGCGGCGCTCGCCCTGGTGCCCGTGGCGGGCGACTCGCTCGTCGTGATCAACGGTCGGATCGGGATGGCGGCCGAGCCGTCCGGCGCGGTCATCGTCTGGGCGGGTGCGGTGCTGGTCACCGCGCTGCTCGGCTGGCTGTTCGCCGCCCCGGCCGCGCTGGTGATGGCCGCCGGCCGGGCGCTCGGACGGTCGGTGTCGTGGCGTGACTCGTTCCGGCTGACCCTGCGCCGCTGGCGGGGATTGCTGGGCCTGGCCCTTCTCGAACTGCTCATCTTCGTGCCGATCTCGGTGGCGGGCTTCGCGACGTGGGTCTTTGCCGGCTTCTGGCCGACCTTCGCGGTAGCGATCGTCTTCATCCTGCTCACGCTGCCCGCACTCCTGGCGTGGCCCGCGCTGATGCTGGAGGGGCTCGGGCCGTTGCGCGCACTGGGTCGTGCGTTCCAGGTGTGCCGCGGGTTACGGATCGCCTCCGCCTCCGTACTCGCTCGGGGGATGGTGATCATTCCCGGTCTGGTGGGCTGGGCGGCGCTCTGGGGCATCGACCGGCTCCCGCCCCTGGCGGGAGGGACGGCGCACACGGTCCGTCTCCGTGTTCCTCGCGGCCCTGCTGCCCGCCGTACTCGGCGTGATCTTCCTGCACCGGATCGCGCTGGACCAGGACGAGACCGCCTGCCCCGCTCTGGAAGCCATCGCCGCCCGGCTCCCGGAGGAGCCCCCGCGCACCCGTCCGGCGGTTCTCCTCGCCGCCCTCCTCCTTCCCGGCCTGCTGTACGGCACCACGGTAGCGGCCAACCCTCTCGGCTGGCTGGAAGTGTCCGACCACGTGACGGCTCCCCGGGAAGTGGTGCCCCTGAACGCGGAGGACCGCGGCCTGCCCGTCTATCCGTTCAGCCTGCAGTCCGTCGGCGTCGCTTCGGGCGACCGGCCCACCGTGCACCTGGCGGACCATGACCTCGGCCCGCGACTGCTGACCTGCCTGGACTCGCGGTGCGGCGACCTGAGCCTGTACCGCGCCGCAGGCGACGACTCCTCGGTGCCCGTGTCGGCGGCCACTCACCTGCCCGACGGAAGGACCGTGGTGGCGAGCTGGGAGTGGACGGACAAGGAAGGCAGATACCGCATCAGGCTGCGCGTCTGCGGCGATGGCACGTGTAAGGTCACCGCCGACGCGATCCGCACCCTGCCCCGCGATCGGCTGGTGGCCCGGAAGGCCAAGGCGGTGCTGGTGGCGCGGCCGGACGGCGGGTCGGTCGTCGCGTACACGGAGATCTCCCTTCGAGACGACGCCGATCGCGAAACGGTGATGATCACCACGTGCGCCGATCTGGCGTGCGCGGCCCCGGTGACACACGCGCCCGCGAAGCTGAACCACCCCATCGAGAGCGAGCTCGACACCCAGGTGCTGGACCTCGCGATCGCGCCGGACGGCCGTCCCGTCATCGCCCGGTACGACGTGGAGACCGGCCTCGTCCACGTCGTGTCGTGCGCCGCCCCCGACTGTGCGAAGGCCACGGTGTCCAGCGCGGGAACACGCACAACCCGCGACATCACCCGAGGGAAGGTGGGCTCGCGCGGCCTGTCGGTCACAGTACGGCGAGACGGCCGGCCGGTGATCGCCTACCGGGAGACGCCCGGCGGCGTGATCCGGCTGATCAACTGCCGCCACCGCTCCTGCGCGTCGGCGGACACCGTGCCCCTGACCGGACGCGACCCTGACCGCCACGCCCCCGGCCTGGTCATCGACCACGCCGGCAGGGTGCTCGTCGCCACCACCGTCGCCGGCCGGCTGACGGTGTACTCCTGCAGGGAGACCCGCTGCACCGCCACCCCGATCGCCAAGGGCGACCAGCCCGAACGCCTGGTGATGACCCTCGACCCGGCCGGCCGCCCGGTGATCGCCTGGGTGGACGCCTCCATGGGTGAGGGGGGTGTACGCGACTGGCGTCTACGCATCACCACACCGCTGAACCTGGGTGCGGCCTGAGCGCGGCGGAAAGCGGCCGCCACACCGGATCATCCCTCAGTGCTGGTGGTTCTCGATGCGGCCGCCGAGCCGGGCGTGGAGGGCGGTCAGGAGGTCAGGGGCGGAGACGACGGTCCATCGGTCACCGACGAGGTACGTTCCGCCGTAGGCCTGGGCCTCCTTGAGCCACGCCTCCTGACCCGCCCGCGTGGTGAAGGTCATGATGAAGTAGCGGCCGGCATCCGTCTGCCAGGACACCTCGTGCAGGTCCGTCGCGTCGACCTGAACCGCCGGCCGGTCGCATTCGATGGCGGCGAGAATGCGGTCCAGGCCGGCTGCGGGCAAAGGTGTGTCGACGGCGGCTGGAGCGCGGTGGTGATGGGCGCTCGCGGTGCCGCTCGGCGCCGGAGCGAAGATGGTGAGCGCGGCCAGGCTCACGCCCAGGAAGGTCAGGCTGAACGCCGCAATGATGCGCAGATGCTTCATTCCCGCACCTTTCCGAGGCCCGAGCGGTGGCTGAGCGAGCATGCTCAGGTACGCGGGCCGGCGGTCGCAGGTTCACCACGGTCGGCAGCAACCTGACCTTACTTTGTTAAGGCGCCGGCCGTGCACGCAGCGAACAGTCTCGACACCAGACCCCGCCGACGATGGGGACCGGCTTGCACGGGTCGCGGGATTCCTAGGGTTGTGGCCCTCCCGTCCACGGGCGGAGCTTGTCGGGGTTGCGTACCGCCCAGATGTGCTTGATCCGGTCGCCGGCCACCTCGAACGCGTACACCGACACGGTGACGCCGTCCTCCTGGGCGATCAGGCCGGGTTGGCCGTTGACCGTACGCTCCACAAGCGTCAGGTTGCGGAGCCTGTCCTTGAGATGGACCAGGGAGCGCAGGATCTGCTCGGCGCCTTCGACCGGGTGGAGTGCGGTGCTGACCAGGCCGCCGCCGTCGCTCGTCGCGGTGGCGCCGGGGTCGAGGAGGGTGATGAGGGCGTCGATGTCTCCGGCTTCCCATGCCTGTTTGAAGTCTCGGACGATCCGGGCCTGCCGCGATGGCGGTGTGCTGCTACGCGGCGGGTCCGCTGGGGGCGCAGGCCGCCGACACCGTGCTGAGCCGCATCGCGGGACCGAGCCGGCGATGATCGATCTGGCCTTCTCCGGGGCGTGTGTCAGCATCGGCCGGCGTGTGGGCGTACGGCAGCTCGCTCGTAAGGACGATACGGCGGTGAACGTTTACATCGGTGGCCGCGTGGGTGCGGTGATCAAGGAGGTCACCTGCAAGCTCGCGGTGTCGAGGATTCGCCGCGAGGCTCGCAAGCCGGGTGCTCTCTTCTACGTGAAGGGTGGCCCGCGTCCGGTGGATGCGGCTTCCGCTTGAAGGAATGGCTCGCGGGCGGTGGAGGCGGCTGCCGCTCCGTGAGGGGGCGTCGCGAGCCGTTGACGAGCGTGCCGAGCGGATGACGGCCGCATCCCACGCGACCCTCCCGAGCGATCCGCCGGTCGGATGCCGGGAGGGTGTGGGACGTCTCCTTCCGTGCCGGGGCGCGGGCGCGGTGGTTGGCGCCGCGTGCCCGTGCGGGGTGCCGGTGGTCAGCCGGCGAGCAGGGCGTTGGCTTCGGTGATGAGTTTCTGCGCGGCCTCGTCGGGGGTCATCCGGTTGAAGATGACCTCCTCGGAGTAGCGCCTGAGGATGCCTTCCATGGCGCTGGAGCCTTTGGGAGGGGCGGCGGGCGGGTCGGCCAGTTCGCCACGGACCTCGTTCACGAACGCCAGGGTCTTCTGGTCGGCGTCGGGGAGTTTGGCGTTGACGGCGGACAGCACCTTGGCGTTGGCGGGCAGGCCTCGATCGCTGAGGATGATCTGGCCGGCTTCGGCGTCGTTGATCATGAAGTCGATGAACTTCGCGGCCTCGGCCGCGTGCTCCGACCGGGAGGAGGCGGTGTAGAACATGGCGGGCTGCAGGAACATGCCGCTGGTCGGGGCGCCTTCGATCTTCGGCATCCGGACGAGTTCGAGCTCTTGGCCTGATGCCTTGACGGCCGCGCCGAGGACGTTGGTCCAGATCATGCTCGTCGCGCCGGTGTTGGTGCCGATCAGAGTCTGTTCGATGCCGGCGTCGTACAGTTCGGAGCTCTTGTCGGCGGTGGGGGAGCCTTTGGTCTTGATCAGGTCCTGGGTGATGGCCCACCAGTCTTTGAGGGTCTGGGGGGACACGCCGATCTTGTTGCCGGTGTAGAGCTGCTCGCCCTTCTGCGCGGCGTAGATCTGCAGGTACGCGGGGTTCCAGGACAGCTGGGTGCCGGTGATCTTGCCGCTGGTGCCGGCCGTGACCGTGGAGCAGAGTTCGACGAAGTCTTCCCAGGTCCATGAGCTGTCGTCGGGGAGCGTGGCCTTGGCGCGCTTGACCAGGGCGGGGTTGACCACCAGGGCGAAGGAGTTGACGCCGCTGGGGATGGCGTACTGCTTGCCGTCGACGACGCCGGTCGCCAGTATTTTGGCGTCGATGTCGGCGGCGCTGACCTTGGAGGCCAGGTCAGCCAGTGTGCCGCGTTCGGCGTATTCACGCAGGGCGCGGATTTCCAGGGTCATGACGTCGGGCGCGTCCCGGCCGGCGACTTGTGTGGCCAGTCTTTCGTAGTAGCTGGGGAAGTCGGAGATCTCGCCCTCGACCTCGATGGTCGGGTTTTTCGCCTCGAATTTCGCGATTGCCGCTTCGGTCATCTCGCGGCGCGCGTCACTGCCCCAGTAGGCGAAGCGCAGCGTGACCGTGCCGTCGGTGCTCTCGCCGCTGCCGCAGGCCGTGGTGACCGTCAGCATGGCGGTGGCGAGCAGGGCCGCCGACCAGATCTTCTTGCCAGAGCTCACGGCTCTTCCTCCTAGGGATCTTCTGCTGGGGGGTGGAAGGAACGTTGTCGGCACTGCGGTGCCCATGGCGTGGATCAGAGGTCTGACGTTAGCGCGATGATCGGCGGGAGAGGTAGGGGGTTTCGCGACACATTGCTGCCGGGTGTTCGGAGCCGCAAGTCGTGCTGCCTGTGCGGTGCGGGCTGGTGGGGATGGCGTGGGGACGGCGGGAAGTACGGCCGCCGGCGACGACCGGCCCGCGCGGCGCGTGCCGGTGGGGGTCACCGTGCGGCCGGAGCCGGGTGGTCAGGCGAGGAAGGTGATCTTCCCCTTGCCGTGGACGGTGCTGAGCCCTTGGGTGGCGCAGATGCTGATGGTGGAGGTCGGGGTGGCGGTGCCGACCACCTTGCTTCCCGCCAGCGCTCCTTTGCTGACCCGTCCGCTGAGGAGCATGTCGCCGGGGTTGTAGCCGGTCACTTTCCCCATCGATGGCCGCAGGGTGGAGACGCCGGCTCGGCGGCCGTCGGCGCCGTACCAGGTGATGGTGCCCTTGCCGCGGATGTCCTGCGCGCCGGCGCACGAGGCGCGGCCGGTGCTGCGCACGGTCATGAGGCCGGAGTGCATGCCGGCGGCCGAGGGTGATGAGGTGGCGCAGCCGGTCAGTGCGAGCCTGGCCTGGGCGGTGACGGTGTTCGGCAGGAATCTGACCGGCGGGTCGAACGTGATGGGGTGTTCGGTGGTGGTGGAGACCTGGCAGGTGAGCAGGGTCTGCTGGGTGGTCGCCGCGGCGGGGGCGGTGGTCGTCATCGCCACCGCCGCGGCTGTGGCCGCGCCTGCGCGCATGAGCGGGTGAACGGGCATGTCGTCTCCTTGCCCTGGTGGTGGCCGGTGTGTGGCGCTCGACGATCTTTCGGGGCCCACGATAGGAGCGAGCGTGATGCGAGGTGGTGAGCGCAGCACCTGACGGGAAAACTTGATCGACTTCTTAACGGCGCACGCCGCGCCACAAGTGATCAGTTGTCGCGGTATGGGCGACGCTGGGTGGCACGGGTGCTGGCTGTGCCCTGGGGAGGGAGTTCGCCGTGAGTGAGGACGACATCGAGACCGTGGTGCGCGAGCACTGCGTGAGAATCCTGAAGGTCGACCCATGCCGGGCGACCGGGGACGCGCTGCTGCGGGAAGATCTGGAGGCCGACAGCCTGGACCTGGCTGAGCTGCACGTGGCCCTGGAGGACAGGTGGGGGCCGCTGCCCCGTGAGACCCTCGCTGACGTGCGGACCGTGGGCGATGTGATCGCCAAGGCCCGCCTGCTGCTGAGCGGGTCGGTGTGAGGGTGCCCGGGTTTCGTGTCGTGGTGACCGGCCTCGGGGTGCGCACCCCGGCCGGCGCCCACCCCAAGGAGGTGTGGAACGCGCTGCTGGCCGGCCGGTCCACCGCCCGCCCGATCACCTCGTTCGACACCGAGGGGCTGGGCGCCGGCTTCGCCTGCCAGATCGCCAGCCTGGACATGGGAGCGTATCTGACCGCCAAGCAGGCGTCGCGGCTTGACAGGATGGCGCAGCTGGCTGTGTGCGCCGCCACCGACGCTCTGGCCGACGCGGGCGCCCTGCGAGCGCCGCCGCAGCGGCGGGCGGTGGTGACCGGCACGTGCTTCGGCGGCAGGACGACGGACGAAGTGGTCATGCTCGGAGGGCGGCATCCTGAACGCGGCGATCCGGGTCCGCTGAGCGTGCCGATGGCCATGCACAATTCGGCGGCCGCAGCGATCAGCATTCACCACCGCATCCAGGGTCCCAGCCTGTCCGTGGAGACGGCCTGCGCCTCAGGCTCCCATGCGATCGGCGAGGCGGGCCGCCTGGTGCGCGACGGGTATGCCGATGTGGCGATCGCCGGTGGAGCCGAGGCCTGTATCACTCCAACGGTGCTGCTGGGCTTCCGGCGTTGCCAGGTCCTGTCGCAGCGCGACGACGCGCCTGAGCGCGCCAGCCGGCCCTTCGACAGTGATCGTGACGGCTTCGTGCTGGCCGAAGGCGCCGCGTTCGTCGTCTTGGAGAGTCTCGAACACGCCATGCGTCGTGACGCCCATGTCTACGCCGAGCTCACCGGCTACGCCTCCGCCTCCGACGCCCACCATCTCACCGCGCCGTCGCCGCAGGGCGAGGGGGCTGTTCGCTGCATGCGCGCCGCGCTCGCCGACGCGGGCCTGGCCCCCGAGGAGATCGCGCACGTCAACGCGCACGGCACCGGTACGCCGCTCAACGACGTGGCCGAGGCCCAGGCGATCAACGAGGTGTTCGGCCCGGCGAAGGTTGCGGTCACCTCGGTCAAGGGCGTCACCGGGCACGCCATCGCCGCCGCGGGCGCCATCGAGGCCGTGACGGCCGTGCTGTCGCTGCAGGAACGGGCCATCCCGCCCACGGCCAACCTCGATCACGTGGATCCCCGGTGCGACGTCGATGTCGTCGGCCGGGTGCGGCCCATGACGCCGCGGCCGGTCATGTCGAACTCTTTCGGATTCGGCGGCCACAACGCCACCCTGATCTTCTCGCCGTGCTGACCCAAGGACCTATCGTGCGTATCACCGTTCTCGCCGGCGTTTCCGCCGCCATTCCGCTCGCCGTCCTGCCCCCCGTTCCGCCCGCCGTCCCGCTCGCCGGCGGCCCGGCCGGTCCCGGTCCGGTCGCCGCAGGCGTTTCCGGCACCGCGCCCCCGACGGCCGATGCCCCGCTCGATGACCAGGGAGAGGGCCAGGGCAAGATCTGCATCAACGTTCCCGTCGACACCGTCGCCCAAGCCTTCGCCAGGCTCGTCGCGCAGGGCCTCGTCCTCAGCCCCGCCGCCGCGGCGCCGGGCGTCGTGGCGTCGACGCCGCCGCCCCAGGCAGCGGCGGCGCCTGGAGCGGCGCCCGCCCCTCGGTTCCTCGGCGGCGGGCTGCCCAAGGACATGCCCCTCCTGGAAGCCGTGCCCTGCTGAGCCCGTCTGTCAGGCGATCCCGCTGACGGGCGAGCCGTGAAAGGTGCCGCCGTAGCAGGCCATGCGGGTCGTGCTGGTCGGGCTCGGCAGGACCACGCCGGTGCCGAGTACGCAGTCCATGATCGAGACGCTGAGGGCCGGCCCTGCCGTGACGACCATGAGGGCGCTTCCCGCGGCTGTGGAGGCGAGGGACGGTGATGAGTCGGCGCATGTCAAGTCCAATCACTGTAAGTAATGTTCTGTTGCATACAGTTACCGTGCGGTGAGTGATCCAAAACGAGCTGTGAGAGGTGATGTGTGACCACCCCGCTCTTCGACGTCGTGGCGATGACCGAACACTGGATGCGCGCCCGGCCCGGCACGATCGCCTGCCGCGTCGATCGGCGCCGCGGCGCCGAGACGCTGACCTACGGGCGGCTCGACGAGCTCATCACCCGGGCCGCGGCCAGGCTGGCCCGCGCCGGGGTGACGGCCGGGACGCGGGCCGCGGTGATGATCCCGCCCGGCCGGGATCTGGTCGCGGTGGTGCTGGCCCTGCTCCGGCTGCGGGCCGTGCCCGTCCTGATCGACCCAGGGCTCGGGGCACGCGCCATCGGCGCCTGCCTCGAGGAGGCCGCCGTCCAGGCGTTCATCGCGGTTCCGCGCGCTCATCTGGCGCGGGTCGTGCTGGGCTGGGCACGCGACAGCGTGACCACCACCGTCACGTTCGCCACGTACGCCCTGTGGTTCGCCCGCATCCGCCGGCACGCCGGCACGCCGCCGGCCGCCGCGGCGCGCCCACGGGCGCCGTACGCCGACGATCTGGCGTTGATCGCCTTCACCTCCGGCTCCACCGGTGTGCCGAAAGGAGTGCCCTTCCGCCACCGGCACCTGGCCGGGCAGATCGAGCTGCTGGCGCACCTGGGCGCGCTCGAGCCGGGCGCCACGGTGTATTCGACCTTCCTGCCGTTCGCGGTGGCGGCGCCGGCGATGGGGTGCGCCTCGGTCATCCCGCGGCTCGACCTGCGCCGTCCCGGACGCACCGACCCGGCCGCCATGGCCGCCTCCATCGCCGCCCACGGCGTACGAGGCCTGTTCGCCGCGCCCGCGCTGCTGGACCGGCTCACCCGCCACTGCGCGCGCCACGAGCAGGTCCTGGACAGCCTCCAGATCGTGCTCACCGCCGGCGCGCCCTTGCCCTTCCCGGTGCTGCGCCGCGCCCAGCGGTGCCTGCCCGCGCACGCCGACGTGCGCTCGGTGTACGGCGCGACCGAATGCCTGATGGTCGCCATGGCGGACGCGGCTGAGCTCGCCGGAACGGCGGCGGAGACCGCGTGCGGTGCCGGCACCTGCCTGGGCTCTGCGCTGCCGGGCAACCGGGTCCGCGTCATCGGTATCACCGACCAGGCGATCCCGCGCTGGTCGGACGATCTGATGGTGCCGGCCGGCGCGGTGGGGGAGATCACCGTGGCCGGCCCCGCGGTCAGCGACCCGTACCTGGTGCGCCCGCGCGAGACCGCGCTGGCCCGCATCGACGACGACGGCGAGCCGGTGCACCGCATGGGCGACCTCGGCTGGCAGGACGAGCAGGGGCGGCTGTGGTTCGCGGGACGCAAGAGCGAACGGGTGCGCACCGCCGATGGCGAGATGTACACCGACCAGGTTGAGCCGATCGTCAACGCGTTGCCGGGCGTGCGCCGCAGCGCCCTGGTGGGAGTGGGGCCGCCGGGCGGCCAGCGCCCGGTGCTGTGCGTGGAATGCGAGCCGGGCACCCCCAGGCGAGAGCGTCGTGAGATCGTCGAACGGGTGCGGGCCGCCGCGGTCGGCGGCATCGGGCAGGTGCTGGCCCACCCGGGCTTCCCCATGGACGTCCGGCACGCCAGCAAGATCCGCCGTCCGCTGCTGGCCCGCTGGGCCGCGCGCGAGCTGGGCGGGGATGAACGGTGAAGGTGCTGGTGACCGGTGGCGGCGGATTCCTCGGCCAGGCCGTGTGCCGGCTGCTGACCGCGCGAGGCGAGCACGTCTCCACGCTGAGCCGCCGCAGGCACCCGGCGCTGGACGCGCTCGGCGTCGTCCAGCACCCCGCCGACATCCGTGACCCGGACGGCGTACGGGCCGCCGTGGCCGGCTGCGAGGCCGTCGTGCACTGCGCCGCCCTGGCCGGGATGTGGGGACCGGCCCACGCCTACCGGTCGGTCAACGTGGCGGGCACGGCGAACCTGATCGATGCCTGTCTGCGGGCGGGCGTCACCCGGCTGGTGCACACCTCCTCACCCAGCGTCGTGCACGACGGAGGCGACCTGGAGGGCGTGGACGAGTCGGCCCCCTACGCCCGCCGCTTCCTGGCCCACTACCCGGCGAGCAAGGCGATCGCCGAACGGATCGTGCTGGCCGCCGACAGCGATCGGCTGGCCACCGTCGCGCTGCGCCCGCACCTCATCTGGGGGCCGGGGGACCCGCATTTCCTGCCCAGGCTCGTCGCGCAGGCCCGCCGCGGCCGGCTCGTCCTGCCGCGCGCCCCCGGCAAACGCATCGACACGGTCTACGTCGGCAACGCGGCCGAAGCCCACGTGCTGGCCTTGGACGCGCTCGCTCCGGGAACACCGGCCGCCGGCCGCGCCTACTTCATCACCCAGGACGAGCCCATCACGGTCGCCGCCTGGGTCAACGGCCTGCTGGGCGCGGCCGGCCTGCCGCCGGTGACCCGGCACGTCCCGGCCTGTGTGGCCCGGATGGGGGCCGCGGCCGTCGAGTACGGCTACTGGCTCGCCCGTCCGCGCTCGCAGCCCCCGGTCACACGGATCGCCGCCGTCCAGGCCACGACCTCCCACTGGTTCGACATCTCCGCCGCCCGCCGCGATCTCGGCTACGTGCCGCGCATCAGCACGGCCGACGGACTGGCCCGGCTCGCCGCCCACCTGTCCGCTCACGCCGGGCGCCCGGACGACGACCGCGCCGGCCGCCCGCCCGTACCACCGATCCAGCCCTGAGGTTTCCGATGCCCGGCCACATCCCGCGCCTGCCCGGCTACCCCTTCGCCTCCCGCTGGTTCTCCCGTGACGGGCTGCGCCAGCACTACCTGGACGAGGGCGACGGGGCGCCCGTACTCATGCTGCACGGCAACCCTTCGTGGAGCTACCTGTGGCGGCGGCTGATCGAGGCGCTACGCGGCGAGCACCGCTGCGTCGCGCCCGACCACATCGGCATGGGCCTGTCGGACAAGCCCGGCCAGGACCGCTACCCCCACACCCTGGCCTCCCGCGTGGACGACCTCGACGCGCTCACCGCCCACCTCATCGCCGATCGAGCCGCCCCGGACCGTGGCTGGACGCTCGTGATGCACGACTGGGGCGGCCCGATCGGCATGGCCTGGGCCGGCCGCCACCCCGGCCGGGTGGCCCGGCTGGTCGTGCTCAACAGCGCCGCCTTCCCCAACCCGCACGGCCCGCGGGTACGGCCGGCGCTGCGGCTGCCCCTGTGGCTGCTGCGTGAGACCCGGCTGGGCGAGCGGTTGTTCCTGCGCCACCACGCCTTCGCCCGTCTGGCCACGCTGCCGCCGTTCGGGGTCCGCAACCGGCTGTCCTCCGACGTGCGGGCCGCCTTCCTGGCCCCCGACGACCGCCGGGGGCACCGGGTGGCCGTCCAGCGGTTCGTGCACGACATCCCGCTCGGCCCCGGCGACCGGTCCTGGCCGCTGCTGCTGCGGGCGGGGGAGAGCCTGGCCGCCTTCGCCGACCGGCCCGTACTGATCGGCTGGGGGCTGCGCGACCCGGTGTTCGACCCGCTCATGCTGCGCGAGTGGCGTCGGCGCCTGCCCCGCGCCCAGATCCACGCCTTCCGCGATGCCGGGCACTACGTGCTCGAAGACGCCCATGACCGGCTCGTCCCCGCCATCCGCGCCTTCCTGCGTCACTGACCGGTCCGGCCCGACGGCCTTGGGCCGGGCCCGTTGCACCGGGCCCCTTGCACCGGGGCTCCTTCACCACCGGGCACTGCCCCGCGTTCCGGGCAGCCACCAATTGCGATGCCCCAGCAGCCGCATCAGGGACGGGACCAGCACCATCCGGATGATCGTCGCGTCGATGACGATCGCCGCCGCCACCGCGAACCCGCCCTGCTGGAAGTCCAGCCGCCGCGTGAACATCAGGCCGCCGAACGTGACGGCCATGATGGCGGCGGCCAGCGTGATGGGACGCGCCGTATGCCGCAGCCCGTGCAGGACGGCGGCGGTGTTGTCGCCGCCGCGACGGTAGTGCTCGGCGATGCGGTGCACGAGGAAGACCTCGTAGTCCAGGGACAGTCCGAAGACGATGGTGAAGACGACCAGCGGCAGCAGCACGTTGATGTCGGCGCCCGGCCCGGCCAGGTCCTGGAAGACGACGGTGAGCAGCCCGAAGGTGGCACAGACACACAGCAGGTTCATGGCGAGCGCCTTCACCGGGATCAGCAGGCTGCGGAAGACGATCAGCAGCAGCGCGGACGACGCCAGCAGCACGACGGCCAGCACCCGCCACAATCCGCCCAGCGCGCCTTCCGCCAGATCGGTGAGTCGTGCCGTCGGACCTGCGGCCAGCACCTGCTGACCGGCGGGCAGCAGCCGCCCGGCGAGGGAGTGCACGTCCCGCTGGAAGTCGGCCGCGGCGTCGCTGTCCGGGGCGGGCCTGCCGGCGACCAGCATCACCGTCAGATCCCTGCCGTTGTCCAGCACGGTGACCACCGACACCCGCGGGTCGGCCCGCAGAGCCCGGCCGAACGCGAAGGTGTCCACCGGGGCGGCGCCGTCCGGGTGCGGCAGCGCCAGAGCGGTCAGCCCGGCCACCCCGTCCCGCTCCAGCTCGCCAGGCCCGCGCCGATGTCGGTGCCGGCCAGCGCGTCCCGGTCATAGTGCAGCCCGAGCCGCAGATGCAGCACCGGAGCGGCGGCCAGCAGCAGCGCGGTGGCGGCCGCCACCGCGTACCGGCGTGGCCGCCTCATCAGATGCTCGGCGCCGCGCAGCCACGCGCGCCGCTCCGTGCCGCGCCCGGTCCGCCACCTCGGCATCCTGCCCCACTCCAGCCGGCGATCCAGCCGGGCCAGCAGCGCGGGCCCCAGCGTCAGCGCGGCCGCCAGGGTGACGAGCGCGGCCAGCGTCCCCGCCAGCGCCAGGGAACGCGCCCACGGCACGCCGACGACCAGCAGCGCGCAGGAGGTGACGACGACGGCCCCGCACCAGGCCACCGTGCCGCCCGCGGTGGCGGTGGCGCGCCCGGCCGCCACCACGGGCGTCAGACCCGCGCGGCGGGCCTGACGGTAACGCAGCAGGATCAGCAGCGTGTAGTCCAGCCCCAGCCCCAGCGACATGGTGACCGTATAGGTCAGCATGGTCGAATCGATGGGCACGAGCGTGCCCGCCACCGCGAGCGCGCCGGCGCCGGTCATGATCGCCGCGCCGCCCACCACCAGGGGCACCACCGCAGCGCCCACCGTCCCCAGCCCGAACACCAGCAGCAGCGCCGCCACCGGGACGGTCACGGCCTCCATCGACCGCAGGTCGGCCATGTCGGTGTGCGCCATCTGCGCGAACGCGCGGCTGACGCCGAGGATCGTCACGCTGACCGCGCCCGCCGACGCGTCCCTGGCGGCCTGCCGGGCGCTCGCGAGCTGGTCGGGCAGATTCCGCTGACGGGTGAGTTCGTCCCCATGCACGCCGGACAGCACGTAGGCGTGGCCGGGATGCCCGCCGTCGATCTCCGGCAGCGGAAGCAGCGCGCCGATGTCCTGGCGGGCGGCCAGCGTGTCCACCGTGGCAGCCATCGCCTGCTGGAAGCGCGGCTCGCCCGCGTCCAGCCTCGCCGAGGCGAAGGCCAGCAGCATCTGTTCCTCGCCCAGCTCCGGGAGCCCGCGCGCGATCATGGCCGCGGCCGCCGCGGACCGGGAGCCCGGCACTTCCAGCGAGGGTGGAGCCAGCCGCTGCATGAGGCCGGGCAGCAGCATCACCGACCCGGCAGCCAGGAACAGCCACACCGCGAGGACGAGCCGTCCGCGGCGGGCCGCCGCCCGGCCCAGCCGGCCGAGCGCGGCGGCGCCGGCGCCGGGATGGCCCTGCTGAGGGCGGGGAGCGGCGGGGGAGCCGGCGGCGGCCACGCCGCCGTGGCGGGAACGGCGGCGACGGACACCGACCGGCATGAGTGCTCCTCTTCCTCCCCCGCCGCCCTGAGGGCTCCGGGCAGCGGTCCTTCTCCTCTGCCCCCTGGGGCCTTTCGTGGGTTTCTACTGGCCGGGCGCCGTGTCCTGGACCGCCTGAGGCCGCAGCCGCTCCAGGACGAGACCGGCGAGGTCGGCGACCGTGCCGCCGCTGCGCAGGATCTCCATCGGCGGGATGTCGATGCCGTACTGGTGGCGAAGCGAGGCCAGCACCTGCGCGCCCATCAGGGAGTCCATCCCGTAGTCCTCCAGCTTGCGATCGTGGGCGATCTGCCCGGCCGGCATCTGCAGGATCGACGCCAGGAGCCGCGGGATGTGCTCGGTGAGGTAGGCCAGCACCTCACCGGCGTCCATCGCCTCCAGCTCCCTGGCGATCTGCTCGGGAGTGACATCCTCCTGCCGCGTCGACGCCGGCATGACCGGCGACATCCGCGGCCGGTCCAGAGCGGGCAGGACCTGGCGCAGCCGGCTCCAGTCGCAACGGCCCACCCCGGCCACGTCCGCCCCACTGGCGAGCATGTCCTCGATCGCGGCGAACCCCTCCCGCGGGCTGATGGCCTCGATCCCGAACGCGGCCAGCCTGTCGCCCGCGCCGCGTGCCACGACGCCGGTCTGCGCCAGCGCGCCCAGGCAGACCGCCAGAGCAGGCAGGCCGCGGGCTCTCCTGCGGCGTGCCAGCGCCTCCAGGAACTGGTTGGCGGCCACGTACGACGTCTGTCCGACATGCCCGAGCGTGGTGGTGACCGAGGAGTACAGCAGGAACAGGTCCAGGTCCTCCTGCCCGGTCACGTCGTCCAGGACCAGCGCCCCGGCGATCTTGGGCCGGAGCACGGCCGCGACCCGGTCATCGGTCAGATCGCCGATCGGGCCGTCGTCGAGGTGCATGGCCGCGTGGACGACGCCGCGCAGCGGGCGGCCCTCCGCCCGCGCCTCCTGGACGATGCGGCTCATCGCCGCCCGATCGCTCACATCGGCCGCGTACACGTGCGTGGCCGCCCCGACGTCGCCCAGGTCGCGCAGCAGGCCGGCCGCTTCAGGGCTGTCGCTGCCGCGCCGGCCGACCAGGGCCAGGTGGCGGGCGCCGCGGGCGGCGAGCCAGCGGGCCGTCGCCGCGCCGAACCCGCCCAGCCCGCCGCTGACCAGGTAGGTGCCGTGGGGGTCGAACCCCGGCGGGCGCGGCCCCGCCTCGACGAGGACGGACTCGTCACCGGCGCCGAACGAGACGACGATCTTGCCGATGTGCCGCGAGTGGCGCATCGCCGCGAAGGCGTCAGCGACGCGGGTGGCCGGATAGACGGTGTGCGGCAGCGGCGTGACCCGACCGGCGGTCACCTCGGCGGCCAGCTCGGCCATCACGCGGGCGGACCGGTCCGGTTCCTGGGTGATGAGCGTGCCGACGTCCAGGCCGATGAAAGCGGTGTTGTTGCCGAAGGGACGCATCGGCAGCCGATGGTCGGCGAAGATGTCGCGCTTGCCGATCTCGATGAACCGGCCGCCATGCGCGAGGATCTCCATGCCGCGGATCAGCGCCTCGCCGATCAGCGAGTTGAGCACCACGTCCACGCCGCGCCCGCCGGTCAGCTCCATGATCTGCTCGGCGAAGTCCAGGCACCGGGAATCGTACACGTGCTCGACGCCGTGGGCGCGCAGGAAGTCCCGCCGCGCGCGGGTGCCGGCGGTGGCGATCACGCGGGCGCCCAGGCGGCGGCCGTACTGGATCGCCGCCAGCCCCACCCCGCCGGCGCCGCTGTGGACCAGCACCGTCTCCCCGGCCCGCAGCCCGGCGGCCTGGCGCAGCGCGGCATGGGCGGTCAGATGGGCCATGGGGATCGTGGCGGCCTCGGTGAAGCTCATGCGCTCCGGCAGCGGCATCATCGCCCAGGCCGGGACGACGGCGTGGGTGCCCAGGCCCACGGCTTGCGCCGTCATCACGCGGTCGCCGGGGCGCACGCCCGTCACGTCCGGGCCGACGGCGGCGACCACACCGGCCCCCTCCAGCCCCATCGGGAAGCCGCCGTAGAACCCTTCGAGCGCCTCGCCGGGCAGCAGGTTGACGGCGTGGACCAGGTCACGGAAGTTCAGGCCCGCGGCCCGCAGCTCGATCAGCACCTGACCGGACCCGGGCGAGGGCAGTGAAAGCGGCCGCCAGGCCAGACGGTACGCGGG
>NZ_SMKP01000216.1:0-16762 GCF_004349015.1 Nonomuraea diastatica | reverse complement strand
GGGGACTCCGGGGCGGCTTATCGGGAGGATCGGTCCGTTACTGGGAGGGCGCTGGCGGCCGACGCGCTGGCCGGGGACCCGGTCGCGATGCGGGCGATGAACCGGGCCGGGCGTGCGGTCGGCATCGCCATCGCCTCCGCGACCCACCTGTGCGACCTGGACCTCGTCACCATCGGCGGCGGGTTGTCCCAGGCCGGCGAGCCGCTGTTCGGCCCCTTGGAGGAGGCGCTGCGCGAGCACGCCATGGTGGAGTTCGCTCGCCGGGTCAAGGTCGTGCCCGCCGCCCTCGGCCAGGAGGCCGGATTGGTGGGCGCCGCCGCGCTGATCATCGAGGAGGACAGCTACTGGAGCGTCTGACGTGCTGAATCCCCGGCGTGAACGTGAACGCCGGGGATTCAGCAGGTGCCGGTTGCCGCCCTGGGAGGCGTGCCGCTCAGTCGCCGTTCGCCGTTCCGGTGGGCGGGGTCACTCGGTCGTGGAGTCCAGGCTGGGCCCTTCGTCCTCGCCGGGAGCTTCGGTCCTGGTCACGAGCCCGCGCTCGTCGTCCCCCTGCTTCCCCGTCATGGTGTCGCCGGCGGGCGGGAGGGGCATGGAGGTCGCCTTGCACGGCGCCACGGTCCCCTTGACCACCTCCAGCCGGCTGGCGACCGGCGGCTTGTCGTCGCCGTCCTCGGCCTTGGTGAAGGCCAGGACGAGCGTCTGGCCGGCCGGCACCTGCCCCTTCTCGATCGTGAACGCGATGCCGTCGCCCTCCCTGCGGATGCTCGCCGCGAACTCGCCCCGCGACGCCCCGTGCGCCCCGCGGGGTTCCTTGCAGGTCTGCCCGAACGGCAGGTAGTCGACCACGGCCGTCACCCCGGCGTCGGCGAGCTCGGACTGCAGTCCCGCCGGGTCGCTCAGCTCGTTGATCTGCACGTCCACCCGGCCGTCCGCGGCCTTGGTCACCGCGTGGGCCGGGCTGCCGGTGAGCCCGGTCAGCAGCACCACGGCGGTGGCGGCCGCGGCCCCCGCCAACGCGGCGGACATGCCCGCGAGACGCTTACGGGATCCGCGCCGGACCGGTGTCACTGTCGTCATCTCGTCCTCCGCCGTCCTTGTCGTGATCTCTTCCTTGAGTGCACTGAGAAGGCGCTCTTCGAAGGTGCTCATGCGTGTCCTTCCAGGTACACGGTCGATGGCGAAGCGACGTTTTCCAGAGCACGTCTGGACCGATGCAGTCTGACTCGTGCGGTCACCTGCCTGATGCCCAGGGCCTTGGCCGCCTCGGTGACCGTGAGCTGGTCGATCACCACGAGCTCCAGCACCGCGCGCTCGCCCTCCGGCAGGCCACGTATGGCCTCCAGCGCGTTGCGTGCCTGGCGTTCGGCGTCGATCCGCTCCTCCATCCGAACGAGATCGTCGTCGTCCATCAGCCGGCGGCCCGCGACGCGGCCGGTCGCCCGCGCCTCTCTGGCCGCCTTGCGATGTTGTGCCGACACGACGTTGCGCGCGACGCCGTACAGCCAGGCGATCTCGCTGCCTCTCTCGGGCACGTAGGTGTGCCCGAGGGTCGCCAGGAAGATGTCCGCCGTCAGGTCGGCGGCGAGGTGAGGATCGCTCACCCGCCGGACCACGAACTTCATGACGGCATCGACGTGGCGGCGATAGAAGGCCTCAAAGGCCGCAGGGTCTTCGTTGAGGCGCACTGGCCTCGCTCCCTTCGTCGTTCGCCCTTACATCCGTACTTGGGCGGAGCGACGAGAAGCGTTTCCCCGCGGGCCGGGGTCAGGCGGGGCGGCGGGGTTGGTAGAGCCAGGCGGCGAAGAGGGGTTTGAGGTCTTTGCCCGACATCCGCTCGGCCAGCTCGATGAACTTCTCCGTGGTGACGTGACCGTAGCGGTTGTCGGCGGCCCACGACTTGAGCAGTCTGAAGAACGTGTCGTCGCCGACGGCCCGGCGCAGGGCGTGCAGCGTCATGCCGCCACGGGTGTAGACGGACTGGTTGAACAGGTCGTCGGGCATGGCCCGCCCCGGCGGGTATTTCCACATCGGGTCGCCGGCGGGGCGGCTGTGATGGTCCTTGAAGATCGCGTCGGCGGTCTTCTTGCCCTTGTGCTCGGACCACAGCCACTCGGCGTAGGTGGCGAAACCCTCGTTGAGCCAGAGGTCCTTCCAGCGGCGGATGGTCAGGCTGTTGCCGAACCACTGGTGCGCCAGCTCATGGGCGATGATGCCCTCGTCGGGGTCGAAGCCGCCGTAGAGCGGCTTGGTCTGGTTCTCCAGCGCGTAGCCGGCGGCGTAGTCGTCGACCACGCCGCCGGTCGAGGCGAACGGGTAGGGGCCGAAGACCGTGGACCAGTAGTCGGTGATCTCGCCGGAGGTCTTGTAGAGCTTGTCGAGCGAGGAGGCGAACCGGGGGTCGGCGGCGGCGAGGTTGGGCACGCCCGCGGGCGTGTTGCCCTTGCGCAGCTTGAACTTGCCCATCGTGGCCGTCGCCAGGTAGGTCGCCATCGGATGGCGCTCGCTCCACCGGTAGGTGGTCTTGCCGCCGGACGTCGCGGGCTCGCCGGTCAGCTCGCCGTTGGCCAGCGCGGTGACCCCGGCGGGCACGCTGATCGTGAACGCGAACGTGGCCTTGTCGGAGGGGTGGTCGTTGCTGGGGAACCAGGTCTTGGAGCCGTTGGGCTCCGAGGCCACGAACGCTCCGTCGGCGGTCGGGATGAACCCGAACGTGCCGAGGTTGGTGGTGCTCGTGGCCGGCTGGGGCCGGCCGGAATAGCGGACCCTGACGGTGAACGTGGCGCGGTCGTCGATCGGCTTGGCCGGCCGCACGGTCAGCTCGCCGCCCTGGTGGGTGAACGTGGCGGGGGAGCCGTTGACCGTGACCTGGCGCACGTCGAGGCCGAGCAGGTCGAGGTTGAAGCTCGACAGGCCCTGGGTGGCCCCGGCCTTGATGGTGGCCACGCCGTCCAGCCGCCTGGTCGCGGGGGTGTAGTCGATGGCGAGATCGTAGTGGTCGACGTCGTAGCCGCCGTTGCCGTCGTCGGGGAAGTCGGTGTCGCCGATGCCGGACGCGCCCGGCCGGTGCCCGGCCGCCGCCGGCGCGTCCGCGGGCGAGCAGGCCAGGAGGCCGGCGAACGCCGCCAGCAGTGCGATCGCGCGCCTGTCTTGTCGCATGAGCGAACGATCCCCCTTCGCATCGTGACGAGAATCCTACGGTGGGTCAGGCGATGACGACGACCGTCCTCGCGACCTTGTCGTGGACGGCCTGCTTCCGGGGGTCGAAGAGGATCCAGCCAAGGTCGAGGAGGAGGCCGACGCAGCAGGTCCAGGCGAGTGCGCTCATCACGGCCTGCCTGATCGCGGCCTGTCCCACGCCTATCTTGGCCCCGTTCTCCTGCACGACCCGGATGCCGAACAGCTTCTTGCCCAGCGTCTGACCATTCCAGAAGGCATGCAGGAGCCAGAAGTAGAGGAAAGCCACGAGCGCGGCCACGAAGGTGTGCTCCACCGGATAGCGCTCCCAGCCGAACCTGGCGCCGTCCCAGGCGTATTCCCAGCTCGTCCAGGTGAAGGGGGCGGTGGCGATGTTGACGATGAGCCAGTCGAGCAGGCCGGCGAACAGCCGCCGCCACCGTCCCGCCAGCCCCGGTGGTGGCGATCCCATGAAGTCCTGATGGCCACCACCGGGTCGGGACAAACTAAAGGTTGCCCCTGCGTTCCTGTTCGCGCTCGATGGCCTCGAAGAGCGCCTTGAAGTTGCCCTTGCCGAATCCGAGCGAGCCGTGCCGCTCGATGAGCTCGAAGAAGACCGTGGGCCGGTCCTGCACGGGCTTGGTGAAGATCTGCAGCAGATAGCCGTCCTCGTCGCGGTCCACGAGGATCCCGCGCTTCTTCAGCTCCTCGATCGGCGCCCGCACCTCGCCGATGCGCGCCCGCAGCTCGGGGTCGTCGTAGTAGGAGGCGGGCGTGTCGAGGAACTGCACGCCGCCGGCCCGCATGCGGTCGACCGTCGTGAGGATGTCGTTGGTGGCCAGCGCGATGTGCTGCACGCCCGGGCCGCGGTAGAACTCCAGATATTCGTCGATCTGCGACTTCTTGCGGCTGACGGCCGGCTCGTTAAGCGGGAACTTGACCTTGCGCGTGCCGTCGGCGACGACCTTGGACATGAGCGCCGAGTATTCGGTGGCGATGTCGTCGCCGATGAACTCCGCCATGTTCGTGAAGCCCATGACCTTGCGGTAGAACTCCACCCACTCGTCCATCTTGCCCAGCTCGACGTTGCCGACGCAGTGGTCGACGGCCTGGAACAGCCGCCCGCCCTTGGTCGAGGGCGGCGCCACCAGCGGCTCGGCCGCGGCGTAGCCGGGCAGGTAGGGGCCGCCATAGTTGGACCTGTCGACCAGCGTGTGCCGCGTTTCGCCGTAGGTGGCGATGGCCGCGAGCAGCACCTTGCCGCGCTCGTCCTCCAACGTGTACGGCTCCGCCAGCCCCTTGGCCCCCCGGGCGACCGCGTGGGCGTAGGCCGCCTCCACGTCGGGCACCTGGATGGCCAGGTCGATCACCCCGTCGCCGTGTTCGGCGACGTGCCGCGCCATGTCGGTGCCCGGCCTGATCGAGGCCCGGAACTCGAATGTGGCGCTCCCCGAGGTCAGCACGTACGCGGCCGCGTCGGGGCTGCCGTTCTCCGGCCCCCGGTAGGCCACCAGTTGCATGCCGAACGCGGTCGAGTAGTAGTGGGCCGCCTGCTTGGCGTTGCCGACGGCGAACACCACGGCGTCCATGCCGTTGACCGGAAAGACATCATTCATAGCTCCAACTCTCGATATTCCTAGACGAGTTGCGCAAGAGTTACCTCGTACGGTGGACAATATGCCTAGCATCTATGGGGGATGTCCGGTAAATCTGTACAGCATGACGATCGATGACCTGGACGCCCGCCTGATCGCCCTCCTGACGGCCGAGCCCCGGCTGGGCGTGCTCGAGTGCTCGCGACGGCTCGGCGTGGCGCGTGGCACGGTCCAGGCCCGGCTGGACCGGCTGGTCGCCCGGGGCGTGGTCACCGGGTTCGGGCCCGACGTGTCTCCGGCGGCGCTCGGATATGACGTGACGGCGTTCGTTAGCATGGAGATCAGGCAGGTCGCGGGGCACGACCCCGTGGCCGACCGGCTCGCCCGCATCCCCGAAGTCCTGGAGGTGCACACGATCACCGGAGACAGCGATCTGCTCTGCCGCGTGGTGGCGCGGACCAACGCCGATTTGCAGCGCGTCATCGATCAAATCGTCGATGTTCACGGCGTGCTCAGGACTAATTCGATCATCGCCCTTGACACCCCGGTTCCCTACCGAGTGTTGCCATTGGTCGCCGATGTTCCGCGGCATGGGGTGCGCTAGCCGTACTATCGCTGAGGGACGAGGCACCGTCATCGATCGTTTAACCTTGGCATTCGCCCTGCTTACGGGGGGTCGGGCGGCACGTGACCGAGGGGGTTGAGGGTGCGGAGCGGTGGTGGAAACAGGATGCGAAAACGGCGGATTCTCCGACTTCTGGCCATTTCTTTCGGCGCAGCAATCCTCGTACTTGTCGGCCTTTTCGCGATCGCATGGGCGATGACGCCAATTCCCGACAGCACCCAGAAAGAGGCCACCGCACAGGGCTCAGTGATCTATTACCGCGACGGGAAGACCGTGCTCGCCCGTCAGGGCGTCGACCGCAAGAAGGTCGAGCTGGCCCAGGTGCCCACAAACGTACGCGACGCGGTCATCGCCGCCGAGAACCGCTCGTTCTACGAAGACGCCGGCGTCTCGGTCAAGGGCACCGCCAGGGCCGTCTGGTCGACCATCACCGGGCAGCAGCTCCAGGGCGGCTCGACGATCACCCAGCAGCTCGTGCGCAACTACTACAGCGGGCTCAGCCAGGAACGTTCCGTCACTCGCAAGTTCAAGGAGATCCTCATCGCGATGAAGGTCGACCAGTCCAAGCCGAAAGACTGGGTGCTGGAGCAATATCTCAACACGATCTACTTCGGCCGGGGCGCGAACGGCGTCCAGTCGGCCGCCCAGGCCTACTTCGGCAAGGACGTCGGCGAGCTGAGCGTGGCCGAGGGCGCCTACCTCGCCTCCGTCATCCAGCAGCCCAGCCGCTTCGCCGCGCCCGAGGGCTCCGACCTCGCCGCCGCCAGGGCCCGCTGGAAGTCGGTGATCGACGCGATGGGGCAGACCGGCGCGCTCACGGCCCCGCAGGCGGCCGCCCAGCGGTTCCCCGGCCTCAAGGCGCCGAAGAAGCCGTTCGAGCTCAAGGGCCAGGCCCAGTACATGCTGGAGCAGGTCACCGCCGAGCTCAACCGGCGCGGCTACAGCGACGAGGACATCAACTCCGGCGGGCTCAAGATCGTCAGCACGTTCGACAAGAAGCTCATGCAGGCGGCCAAGCGGGCGGTCAAGAACGCGCTGCCCGACGCCACGCCGGAGAAGGTGCGCACCGGGCTGGCGGCCGTCGACCCCAAGACGGGCGAGGTCGTCGCCTTCTACGGTGGCCGGCCCTCCCAGTCGGCCTACTACGACAGCGCGTTCTCGGCCAAGGTCATGGCCGGCTCGACGTTCAAGCCGTACACCCTGGCGGCCGCCCTGGACAACGGGTTCGACCTGTCCACCCGGGTCGACGGCAACTCGCCGCTGCAGGTCGCGTCGGCGTCCAAACCGATCCCCAACGAGAGCGGGCGCTCGTACGGCCAGATCAACCTGATCAGCGCCACCCAGAACTCCGTCAACACCGCGTTCGTCGACCTCGGCCAGAAGGTGGGCCTGGACAAGGTCGCCGGGGTCGCCGAGGCGGCCGGCATCCCCGCCTCCCAGCTCGACCGCCACAAGACCGCCGCGTCGTTCCCGCTCGGCGTGGCCTCGGTCAGCGCCGTCCAGAACGCCTCCGGGTTCTCCACGTTCGCCAACGAGGGCGTGCACATGGAGGCCCACGTGGTCAGGTCCGTCACCGACGCCGAGGGCCGCGAGGAGGTCGTCAAGCCGGCCTCGGCCCGGGTGGTCGGCGAGCAGGCCGCCGCCGACACCACGTACGCGATGCAGCAGGTCGTGAAGTACGGCACCGGCGCCGCGGCCAGGCTCTACGACCGTCCGGTGGCCGGCAAGACGGGCACCACGGACAAGTCGAAGTCGGTCTGGTTCAACGGCTTCACCCCGCAGCTCGCGGTGGCGGTCAACATGTTCCGCGACGACAACGCCACCGTCACCATCCCCGGCTACGGCACGCAGTTCGGCGGCCAGCTGCCGGCGCAGATCTGGCGGGCGTTCATGACCGAGGCGATGGAGGGCAAGCCGGTCGAGGAGTTCCCCGAGCCGTCCGACCTCGGCTACGACTACGGCTACTCGGCGCCCACCGACGACGGTGACGTGCCCGAGCAGGAGGACACGCCTCCAGTGAGCCCCGACGACGGGGGCACGCCCGAGCCGGAGATCACCGCGCCGCCGCTCACCGACGACCCGTCCGCCACGGGGGAGCCCGACGCCGACCGGCAGGAGAGCCGGCAGGACGAGCCGTCCGACCCGCCCGCGCTGCTGCCCGAGCAGCCCTTCGGACGGCAGGACGACGCCCCCGCCGACACCCCCGCGAACCGGGGCGCCCGCTCCGACGACCGCGCCGGCCGCTCACCCGCCGACTAGCCAGCCCGCCAGGCCGCCCGGCGTCCGGCTGGTGACGGGGTCAGCCGGCCAGCTCGGCCCGGAGGTCCTCGACCGTGGTGACGGGCATCCGGCAGGTGAAGCCCCGGCACACGTAGGCCGTGGGTGCCTCGCCGACCGGCTGCCGCCCCTCCAGCAGCGCGGGGTACGCCTGCCGGGGCACGAGCGGATCGCCGGAGCCGCGGTCGCCGTCACCGGGGCCGAGCGCCACCACCACGCCCGGCACGTCGGCGAGCAGCGCCGCGCGGTGCAGCGCGGCCGTGCGCGGGTCGTCGTGCGGCCCGACGACGGCCACCTCGACGGGCCCGGCGAGCGCCGCGCGCGCCACCGCCAGCCCCCAGCCGGCGAACCGGGCATGTTTGTCCGCCAGCACGGACACGGTGCCCAGGGCGGCGTGGGCGGCCTCCCGGTGCCTGGTGGAGCCGGTCAGCGCCCCGTAGGAGAGCAGCGCGCCCGCGGCCGCGTACTGGCCTGAGGGGGTGGCGCTGTCGGTCGGGTCCTGGGGGCGCTGGAACAGCCGCTCCGCGTCGTCGGCCGTGTCGTAGAAGCCTCCGGCGCCGTCGGCGAAGCCGTCGAGCACGGTGTCGAGCAGCGTGCCGGCCAGCCGGAGCCACCTGGCCTCGCCGGTGACGCCGTACAGCGTGATCAGCCCTTCTGCCAGGTCGGCGTAGTCTTCGAGCACCCCGTCGTTCGTGCCGGCGCGGCCGTCGCGCGAGGTGCGCAGCAGCCTGCCGTCCACCAGGTGGGTGCCGGCGAGCAGGTCGGCCGCACCGGTGGCGGCGGCGACGAGCTCCGGCCGCTCGAACACCAGGCCGGTCTCGGCCAGCGCTGCGATTGCCAGGCCGTTCCACGAGGCCACGACCTTGTCGTCGCGACCCGGGCGCACGCGCCGCTCCCTGGCGGCCAGCAGCCGCTCGCGGACGCTCGCGTAGCGGCCGGGGTCGTCGGGGTCGCCCGGCAGTTGCAGCACGGACGTGCCGTGCTCGAACGTGCCGGTCACGTCGAACAGCTCGGCGGCCCACCGGCCGTCGTCGTCGCCGAGCACGGCGCGCAGCTCGTCGGGCGTCCAGACGTAGAACTTGCCCTCCACGCCCTCGCTGTCGGCGTCGAGCGCCGAGGCGAAACCGCCCTCAGGCGTGCGCATCTCACGCAGCAGCCAGCCGGCCGTCTCCAGCGCGACCCGCTGGGCCGGTTCGCCGCCGCCCGTCTTCCACCAGTGGGTGTAGACGCGCAGCAGCAGGGCGTTGTCGTAGAGCATCTTCTCGAAGTGCGGCACGACCCACTCGGCGTCCACGCTGTAGCGGGCGAACCCGCCGCCGAGCTGGTCGTACATGCCGCCTCGGGCCATGGCCTCCAGGGTCTTCCCGCTCATCTCGCGCTCTCCGGAGCGCAGCAGGAACTCCAGCACCATGGACGGCGGGAACTTGGGCGCCCCGCCGAACCCGCCGTTGGCGGCGTCGAAGGTCTCGCGCAGGTTGGCGATCGCGCGGTCAAGCGTGTCGGCGCCCGGCAGCGGGCCGCTGGGCAGCGTGGTGTTCGTGTTGAGCGCCTCCACCACCTTCGCGCCCTGCCGCAGCAGGCTCTCCTTGTCGCCGGTCCACACGTTGTGCACCTCGGTGAGCAGGCGCTGGAAGTGCGGGCGCGGGAAATAGGTGCCGCAGTAGAACGGGTGCCCGTCCGGCGTCGCGAACACCGTCATCGGCCAGCCACCCTGGTGCGTCATGGCCTGCGTGGCGCCCATGTAGACGGCGTCGACGTCGGGCCGTTCCTCGCGGTCGACCTTGATGTTGACGAAGTGCTCGTTCATGAGCCGTGCGGTCTCGGCGTCCTCGAAGCTCTCGTGGGCCATGACGTGACACCAGTGGCACGCCGAATAGCCCACGCTGATGAGCAGCGGCACGTCGCGGCGCCTGGCCTCCGCGAACGCCTCCTCGCCCCACGGATGCCAGTCGACGGGGTTGTCCGCGTGCTGGAGCAGGTAGGGGCTCGTCGCGTCTTTCAAGCGGTTCATCACGACCTCCAACTCCCCACCCTAGACGCCGTCATGAACGAAGATCGTGACCAGGTCCCTCGGCAGACCAGGCTGACTGGCGCGGTGAGGACGGCGTAGGTTACGGATGGTGGACATGGACGTGGACCTGGATTTCGTCTGCAGGCAGGCGGGCCGCCCGGTGAGCGCGCTCACGCGCAGAGACGTGGCACGGGCGCTGCTGGCCGTGCCCTCGGGGGTTGCGCTGGTGGCGCTGCCCGACCTGCGGCGCGCGATGATGGCGGCGGGCAACCCGCTCTCCCGCCCGTTCTGGGAGTCCGCCAAGGACACGCTCCGATCGATCGAGTCCGGCGTGGCCACCGTGGGCGACGTCCAGCGCTGGATCGAGTCCACCGGCACCGAGCCGATCCTCATGACGCCCAGCTACTTCGTCTGGCCCGAGGAGAACGAGCGCGGGCCCGTGGCGGCCGAGATGTTCGCCCGCCTGGTGGCCTTGCTGGAGGAGCGGGTCGTGTCGGGGGACATCGACCCCGACGCGCTGGCCGCGGGCGACCCCGAGGCCCGCAGGGGATATGAGGAGCTGCAGGAACACTGGCTGAGCACGCCGCTGCCCGACGGCAGGGTGCCCGGCTTCGCGGTCAGCGACGAGCAGGACGAGGAGCTGTTCTCGGCCTGGGACGAGGAGGAGGCCTTCGCGCTGTCCGAGCTGCGGCGCATCGTCGCGGGTCTGCCCAGGCAGCCCGACCTGCCCGCCGACGAGCTGGAGGCGGCCGCCGTACGCCTGCGCGCGCTGCTCGCCCTGCCCGGCTATCCCGCCAACGTGTTGCGGGCCTGCGCCGGGTTCGAGGAGCAGCCGATGCCCGACGACGACCAGGACCTGTGGCTGACCGTGGCGGCGGGCATCGTGGGCCCCGTCTCCGACCTGCTGGAGAACGGCGACCTGCTGGAGGAGTTCGCCGATCTCGACGGGGAGATCGGCATGGAGGACGCGACGCTGGCCCATCTCCACGCCATCCAGTGCGCCGACTGGCTGGCCGGGGTGGCGGCGCTGGCCAGGCTCGGGCCGGGGGTGCTGGCCTCGCCCGAGCGGATCGCCCGGCTCATCGCCGAGTCGGAGGACATCGACGTCGACGAGCAGGACGGCGACGACCTCGGCGCGACCGAGGGGTTGTTCGCGCCGGTGGTGAGTCTGTGGGGCTATCTCGGCATCGTCGACGAGGACGACGTGCTCACCCCGCTGGGCTGGTGGGGGCTGCCGAAAGCGCTCGAACGCGCCTGGTCGCCCGCCGAGTGAGGCTCAGCGGGCGTCGGTGACGTCCTGGAACTCGGGGTGACGCTCGATGTATTGAGCGACGTAGGGGCAGAGCGGCACGAGGCGCAGGCCGGTGTCGGCGCTCATCCGCAGCGCGTGGCCGACCAGCTTGCCGGCCAGCCCTTGCCCCTGGAACTCCGGCAGCACCTCGGTGTGCGTGAAAATGATCTTTGTGGGCAGCAGGCGGTAGTCGGCGAACCCGGCGACCTTGCCGTCCACGTTAATCTCGAAGCGGCTCTCCGTCGAGTTGTCGACCACGTCCACCGGCATCTACTCGGCCTTCTTGTCGGTCATGTCGCCTTCGTGCGGCACCTGAATCTTCGTCATCTGCTTGTTCATCGACTTGATCAGAAAATAGAGCGCCAGCCCGATGAGGGCCACGACGGCGAAGCCGAGCACACCCGGACTCACATCACCAGCTGCTAGTACGGTCACGTATCCAGTCTGCCACCGGCACCCCATGCTCCGGTCAGTGGCACGCAGGAGAGACGTCGTCGGCGTGGATGCCCGCGAACAGGTCGTCCTCGGGCAGCCCGGTGTCGACCAGCGAGCGCGCCAGATGATAGTCCTCGGTCGGCCAGATCTCCTGCTGCAGCTCGCGCGGGCAGACGAACCAGAAGCCGTCGGGGTCGACCTGGGTGGCGTGCGCCAGCAGGGCCTCGTCGCGGATCTGGAAGTAGTCGCCGCACGGCACCCGCGTGGTCACCGGCCACTTGGCGGGGCGGTCTTCCCAACGGGAGATCCAGTCGGCGTAGGGGGAGCCGAGGCCGCGCTCGGTCATCGCCTCGTGCAGCGCCTCGAAGCGCTCCTTGGTGAACCCCATCTGGTAGTAGAGCTTCAGCGGCTGCCACGGGTCGCCGGCGCCGGGATAGCGGTCGGGGTCGCCGGCCGCCTCGAACGCCTCGACGGACACCTTGTTGGTCATGATGTGGTCGGGGTGGGGGTAGCCGCCGTCGTCGTCGTACGTGATGATCACGTGCGGCCTGAAGTCGCGTACGGCCGCCACCAGCGGGGCGGCGGCGTCCTCCAGCTTCTGCACGGCGAAGCAGCCCTCGGGCAGCTCCTCCTCTTCGTTCTCCGGCAGGCCGGAGTCGACGAAGCCCATGAAACGCTGCCCGACGCCGAGGATCTCGCGCGCCCGCTCCATCTCGGCCTTGCGGACCTCGCCGATGTTGGCAACGATCTCAGGGCGGTCCATCTTGGGGTTGAGCACTGAGCCGCGTTCGCCCCCGGTCAGCGTGCACACCAGCACGTCGACACCTTCACGCACGTAGCGCGCCATCGTGGCGGCGCCCTTGCTCGACTCGTCATCGGGGTGGGCGTGGACGGCCATCAACCTCAACGGTGCACTCACGGGCGGGATCTCCTCAACGGACCGGTCAGTCGCCCAGAGAGGTTAGTTTCTGCTGGGCGGTCGCGAGGGCACTCCCCCCGCGGGCGACAATTGTCTCGGATAACGCTGAGGGAGTGCAGGGAGATTCCGCCATGGCCACCAGAGATGTCGAGAACGGACCCGTTCTCGGCACACCCGACGACTTCCCCGATCGTCCACGGCGAAGGGGGCGGCTCGTCGTGCACCTCGTGATCGGCGTGCTGGTGGCCGTCATCGCCGGAGGATGGGGCTACGTGATGTGGTCGATGACGGCGGGCGGCTCGGGCGCGCCGTCGCAGGTCGTCACGTTCAACGTGGAGGGCCCGACCCGCGCGGAGATCACCTTTGAGGTGTACAAGCCAGACGATAGAGTGGCTGTCTGCCGCCTGCGGGCGCTGGATGTCAATCACGGGGAAGTCGGCAGCAAGGAAGTAAGAATCCCGGCTGGTGAGGGTAGTAAGCAGCTCAAGGAGAGCCTCGACACCAGCGGTCAGGCCACTTCCGTCCACATCCAGTACTGCAATCTCGTATAGTGAGACATTTGGGGAAGCGTTGGAGCGACTGACTTGTTAGCCTTTCGCAATTCAACCGTACGTAACCTCAAGTGACCTCAGGGCCCCCTAGGCAAGCAAGGAGAACCCGTGGCCGACTCTCGCGATGAGAACGTCACATGGCTGACGCAGGAGGCGTACGACCGCCTGAAGGCGGAGTACGAGTATCTCTCGGGCCCCGGGCGCGTCGACATCGCCAAGAAGATCGAGGCCGCCCGGGAAGAGGGTGACCTGCGCGAGAACGGCGGCTACCACGCCGCCAAGGACGAGCAGGGCAAGATGGAGGCCCGCATCTTCCATCTCCGTCAGATCCTCGACAACGCCCAGGTCGGAGAGGCTCCCAAGGCCGAGGGTGTGGTGGGCCCCGGCATGACCGTCACCATCAGGTTCGTCGGTGACGACGACGAGGTGACCTTCCTGCTCGCCTCCCGCGAGGAGAGCGGAGCGCCGATCGACGTCTACTCGCCCAAGTCCCCGCTCGGGGCGGCGATCAACGGCAAGAAGATCGGTGAGAAGGCGACCTACGCCCTGCCCAACGGGCGCCAGAACACCGTCGAGATTCTCGAGGCTGTGCCGTACATCGGCAACTGACTCCCATGGACGACGACCGCCGGGCCCACGTTGGCCCGGCGGACTTTTCTCATTCCTCCGGAATTCGGCAGGACCTCAGTTTCCTGGTCAAGTCGCGTAAGCGGCGTGACACGTACAAACTGGCGCCGTTCATCGTGGTGGCGCTGGTCGCGGTGCTGACCGCTGACGTGCTGCTGCTCGTGCAGTTCCAGGACAGGCCCGCCGGCGTGCGGGCCGAGCCCGAGAAGACGCTCATGGCCCAGCAGCGGCCCGAGCCCCTCAGGCCCCAGCAGCAGCCACCGGCGACCGTCCAGCCGGTGGCGCCGCTGAACAAACTGCACAAGCCCAACCTGTTCGTGCTCTCCCGCAAGCCGTTCACGCGGGAGCAGTTAGAGAAGGTGGCCAAGGTGCGCGGCGTGCGGGCGCTCGAACTGGCCGACGCGGCGTCCGTCACGCTCGACGGCAAACGGGTGCAGACGCTCGCGGTCGACCCGTCCACGTTCCGGGCCTTCACCCCCAAGGTGACCGCCGCCTCCGACGCGCTGTGGCAGAACGTCGCGGCCGGAGACGTGGCGGTGTCGTTCGTGCTGGGCAACGACGGCGGGCTCTCGCTGCACCGCCGGGTGGCGGGCCCGGCAGGGTCGCTGCGCATCGGCGCCTACGCCACCACCGGATTCGGCGCGGTCGACGCGGTCGTGTCCAAGGACGTCGGCCGTACGCTGGGGCTGCCGCACGACAACGCGCTCATCGTCAGCGCCCCCAAGGCCAACTCCGCCGTGCTGCGTGACAGGGTCCTCGCCAAGCTGCCCAAGGGCACGCAGGCGGTCATGGTCAACCCGGTTCTGCCGCCGCCGCAGAAGGTCAAGCAGAACTGGCCGGCCGGCTCGTTCATGACGGGTGAGCAGCTCACCGCGGCGCTGAAGGCGGCCGTGTCCAAGCTCGGCAGGCCCTACGTGTGGGGCGCCGAGGGTCCTGACACCTTCGACTGCTCCGGCCTGGTCCAGTGGGCCTACGCGCAGGCGGGGGTGCGGATGCCGCGGGTGACCCACCAGCAGTGGGTGACGGGACCTCAGGTGTCGTTGTCGCAGGCGCAGCCCGGTGACCTGCTCTTCTGGCGCAACGACCCGACCAACCCGGCCTACATCTCCCACGTGGCGATCTACTGGGGCGACGGGAAGATGTTGCACGCGCCCCGCACGGGCGACGTGGTCAAGATCGTTCCGGTGAGCAGGCGCAATCTCGCCGGAGTCGTCCGGGTCAGCCCCGTCGCCGCGTCCCGGGTCCGCTAGACCTTCCCCCCGCGCGCAGTCCTCCATAACCCCCTGGTGCGATCTTCGCCTTGCGATGTAATGATGATTACATGACTACAGATGACGTGACGGCACAGATACACGGCTGGTTCGCCGGGAGGCTGCCCGGCGAGTGGTTCACCGGCGCGCCCGAGATCGTCAGGGACCGCGAGGAGATCGCGGTGCTCGGCCGGCTGCCCGACCCGCCGGGCGACGTTCCTGAGGCCGAGCGGTCCGCCCTGATCGACGGGCTGGCCAGACGCTTCAGGGAGGAGACGCGCGAGCGCCGCATCGAGATCGCCAGGGAGGCCGAGCACAAGTTCCGCCAGAAGGTCTCCTGGGGTGTGGTCTGCGGTGACGAGACTGTGATGTTCACCACACTCTCCGTGCCCGTGATGACCCGCCTGCGCCAGTCGGAGCGCCGCGTGCTCGACACGCTGGTGGCCGCCGGCGTGGCCAGAAGTCGCAGCGACGCGCTCGCCTGGTGCGTACGCCTGGTCGGCAGGAACGCCGACACGTGGCTGAGCGATCTGCGTGACGCGCTCCAGCACGTCGACCGGGTTCGCTCCGAGGGGCCCGACGTCAATTCCTAGAGCACCCAGCGGGAACGGCCGGCGGAATGGACTAAACCACTTCGGAAATTGGTTTAGACCAGCTGAATTGGACTGGACCACTGCCGGAAATTGCTTCTTTTAAATCCGTTCCCGTTGGGTAGGCTCCCCCAATCGTCAGGGTCGCTGCCTGCGACGACGGCTGTGCCGACAGGTCTATGCCAATTGGCTTTCCAGCCGCCTCGTCGTTAATGATGACTGGGCCCTGAGAGAGTGGAGGAGTCACCGTCGTGTCCGTTTCCGTAGAAGTGCCCGCACCGACCAGCAATAGAGAATTGGCCGCGTGGGTAAAGGAGATCGCCGCCCTGACCCAGCCCGACCGGATCGAGTGGTGCGACGGGTCAGAGGAGGAGTGGACGCGCCTCACCAACCTCCTCGTCGAGCAGGGGACGTTCACGCGTCTGGCCGCCAGGCCCAACAGTTTCTACGCCAAGTCCGATCCGAGTGACGTGGCCAGGGTCGAGGACCGCACGTTCATCTGCTCGGAGCGCGAGGAGGACGCCGGGCCCACGAACAACTGGATCGCGCCCGGCGAGATGCGCGAGACGTTCGGCGAGCTGTTCAAGGGCTGCATGCGCGGCCGCACGATGTACGTCGTGCCCTTCTGCATGGGCCCGCTGGGCGGGGAGATCTCCCAGCTCGGTGTCGAGATCACCGACTCCGCGTACGTCGCCGTGTCCATGCGCGTCATGACCCGCATGGGCGACAGGGCGCTCCGGCTCATCGAGGAGCGCGGAAAGGGCTCGTTCGTCAAGGCCGTGCACTCCGTGGGCGCGCCGCTGGAGCCCGGCCAGGAGGACGTGCCGTGGCCGTGCAGCTCCACCAAGTACATCAGCCACTTCCCCGAGACCCGCGAGATCTGGTCCTACGGCTCCGGCTACGGCGGCAACGCCCTGCTCGGCAAGAAGTGTTACGCGCTGCGCATCGCCAGCGCCATGGCCCGCGACGAGGGCTGGCTGGCCGAGCACATGCTCATCCTCAAGCTGACCCCGCCGTCGGGCGAGGTCCGCTACATCGCCGCCGCCTTCCCGAGCGCCTGCGGCAAGACCAATCTCGCCATGCTCCAGCCCACGATCCCCGGCTGGAAGGTCGAGACGATCGGCGACGACATCGCCTGGATGCGCTTCGGCGAGGACGGCCGCCTCTACGCGATCAACCCGGAGGCGGGCTTCTTCGGCGTCGCGCCCGGCACCGGCGAGGTGACCAACGCCAACGCGGTCAGGACGCTCTGGGGCAACAGCATCTTCACCAACGTCGCCCTCACCGACGACGGCGACGTGTGGTGGGAGGGCCTGACCGAGGAGCCGCCCGCCCACCTGACCGACTGGAAGGGCCGTTCGTGGACGCCTGACGGCGACGAGCCCGCCGCCCACCCGAATGCCCGCTTCACCACCCC
>NZ_SMKP01000215.1:0-16966 GCF_004349015.1 Nonomuraea diastatica | reverse complement strand
CGCGACGTTCGTGCTCTGGCTGCCGCCGCGCGACGGGGTGCCCGGCTTGTCGCCCGAGGACAACCCGCTCGCCTAGCGTCTTACGGGAGGCGCCTCCGCCGGTCGGCGGGGGCGCCTCCGCCATGCGTGGGGGCGGGTGCCGGGATCGTGTGGTCGGGGACCGCTTCTCCTTTCCCAAGAATTGGTTTAAACCAATTGGTCTAATCCAATTTCCCGGCTAACGGTCGTATAATTGGATTAGACCTTTCTGGGGGCGTTCACCTGCACAAATGTTGTCTTATGAGAGGAGTGCAGTTTCGTCATCAATTTCGCCGGTAGAGTCCGGTTCAGAGGCGTCGGATTGGAGCTGTGGTGGCCAAGTACGTTTACGATTTCACCGAGGGCAACAGGAATCTCAAGGATCTTCTCGGCGGTAAGGGAGCCAACCTCGCCGAAATGACCAACCTCGGGCTGCCCGTTCCTCCCGGATTCACGATCACCAGCGAGGCCTGCCGCCACTACCTGGCGGAAGGCTCGACACCGGGAGGCCTGGAGCAGGAGGTCGCGGAGCATCTGGACGCGCTCGAGGGCCGCATGGGCAGGAAACTCGGGCAGGCCGGCGACCCGCTACTCGTCAGCGTACGCTCCGGGGCGAAATTCTCCATGCCGGGCATGATGGAGACGGTGCTCAACATCGGGCTCAACGACGAGTCGGTGCACGGCCTGGCCAAGCAGGCGGGCGGCAACGAGCGTTTCGCGTGGGACTCCTATCGCCGGCTCATCCAGATGTTCGGCAAGACGGTGCTCGGGATCGACGGCGACCTGTTCGAGCGGGCGCTCGACGCCGTCAAGGGCAGGCGCAACGACACCGACCTCGACGCGGGCGAGCTGCAGCGGCTCGTGGAGACGTACAAGGGCATCGTCCGCGAGCAGACGGGCGACGACTTCCCCGCCGACCCGCGCGAGCAGATGCGCCTGGCCGTCAGGGCCGTCTTCGACTCGTGGAACGCGCCACGCGCCATCCTCTACCGCCGCCAGGAGCGCATCCCCGCCGACCTCGGCACCGCCGTGAACATCATGGCCATGGTCTTCGGCAACTACGGTGACGACTCCGGCACCGGCGTCGCCTTCACCCGCGACCCCGGCTCGGGCCGGCAGGGCGTCTACGGCGACTACCTGCAGAACGCGCAGGGCGAGGACGTGGTGGCCGGCATCCGCAACACGATCCCGCTCCAGGAGCTCGAACGCATCGACAAACACTCGTACGACGAGCTCCTAGCGATCATGGAGACCCTGGAGAACCACTACAGGGACCTGTGCGACATCGAGTTCACGATCGAGCGCGGCAAGCTCTGGATGTTGCAGACGCGCGTCGGCAAGCGCACGGCGGCGGCCGCGTTCTGCATCGCCACCCAGCTCGTCGACCAGGGCCTGATCACGCTCGACGAGGCCGTCACCCGCGTCACCGGCGACCAGCTGGCCCAGCTCATGTTCCCGCGCTTCGACGCGGACGCCGACCGGAAGAAGATCGGCAAGGGCATGAACGCCTCTCCCGGCGCCGCCGTCGGCAGGGCCGTCTTCTGCTCGGAGCGGGCCGTCGAGCTGTCGGAGCAGGGCGAGGACGCCATCCTGGTCCGGCGCGAGACCAACCCCGACGACCTGGCCGGCATGATCGCCGCCAGGGGCATCCTGACCAGCCGCGGCGGCAAGACCTCCCACGCGGCCGTGGTCGCCCGCGGCATGGGCAAGACGTGCGTGTGCGGGGCGGAGGAGCTGGAGGTGTCCACGGAGGAGCGCAGGTTCACCGCGCCGGGCGGCGTGGTCGTCTCCGAGGGCGACCTCATCTCCATCGACGGGACCACGGGGGAGGTGTTCCTCGGGGAGGTGCCGGTGGTGGACTCGGCGGTCGTCGACTACTTCGAGGGCGCCGAGCCGGACGACGAGCTGGTCAGGGCCGTCGACCGGATCATGCGCCACGCGGACGCCGCCCGCCGGCTCGGCGTGCGGGCCAACGCGGACACCCCGGACGACGCGGCGCGGGCCCGCCGGTTCGGCGCGCAGGGGATCGGGTTGTGCCGCACCGAGCACATGTTCCTGGGGGAGCGCAGGCGGCTGGTGGAGGACCTGGTCCTGGCGACGGCGGACGACGAACGCCAGGCTGCGCTGAACGCCCTGGAGCCGCTCCAGAAAGCAGACTTTGTAGCGATATTTCAGGCTATTGACGGCGATCCCGTCACCATCCGCCTCATCGACCCTCCCCTGCACGAGTTCCTCCCCGACATCGTGGACCTCTCCGTCGAGGTCGCCACCTCATCCGACGTCACCGACAAGGACCGCAGGCTCCTGGCCGCGGTCAAGCGCCTGCACGAGCAGAACCCCATGCTCGGCCTGCGCGGCGTACGCCTCGGCCTGGTCATCCCCGGCCTGTTCGCCATGCAGGTGCGCGCCATCGCCCAGGCGGCGAAGGAGGTGCCGGGCGCCCGGCCGGAGATCATGATCCCGCTGGTGGCCGCCGTACAGGAGCTGGAGTCCGTACGCGAGGAGGCCGTCAGGATCCTCGCGGAGGCCGGCGTCGAGGCCCTGGTCGGCACCATGATCGAGGTCCCCAGAGCGGCGCTGACAGCGGCCAGGATCGCCGAGGCCGCGGAGTTCTTCTCCTTCGGCACCAACGACCTCACCCAGATGTCCTGGGGCTTTTCCAGGGACGACGTGGAGGCGTCGTTCTTCTCGCGCTATCTCGACCTCGGCATCTTCGGCGTATCCCCCTTCGAGACCCTCGACAGGGAGGGCGTCGGCCGCCTGATCGAGATCGCGGTCGAGGAGGGCAGGGCCACCCGTCCCGGCCTGCACCTGGGAATCTGCGGCGAACACGGCGGTGACCCTGACTCCGTGCACTTCTGCCACGAGGTGGGGCTGGACTACGTCTCCTGCAGCCCGTTCCGCATCCCGGTGGCCCGCCTGGAAGCCGGCCGCGCCGCGCTGAAGGACACCGACTCCGACACGCGCTAGACGGCCGGACCGCGAGCGCCGCAGGCGGCGGGGATCGGGTTCGCGCCCTGATCCCCGCGGGGGTGCGGTCTGGCTAGGACGGAACGGCGCCGAGCTGTCTCAGCTGCGTCAGGAGGTCGACGACGCCCCAGATCTCAGCGATCCGGCCGTCGGCGAAGCGGAAGATGAAGATCTCGTTGTACGCGACGGACCGGCCGGTCGGCGGGAGGCCCCTGAACTCGCCCTGGTGGGTGCCGGTGACCGTGTTCCTGGAAACGACCTTGTCTCCTTCGGCGATCACGTCCTCGACCTCGACGCGCATGTCGGGGAATCCGCGAAGAAGCACCGCCCACACCTGCTTGAGCGCCTGCGGTCCCGGCAGATCCGTCGGCACCGGCGCGTGGAAGATCATGCCCGGATCGACGACCTCGTCGATCGTCGCCGCGATGCGCTCCGCGTCGCCGCTGTTGATGGCCTCGTGGAAGTGCTGGAACGTCGCTCTGTTGCCTGACATGGGTTTTCCTCGGATCGACTGGGCCGCCGGTGGCGGGTGGATGGTATCCCACCAGTACGACACATCGCCTCGGAATGTGAGGCGGCGGCGCCCTCACGGCCGGCGGAGCGCGCGGACCACGCCCCTGACCCAGAGGCCGAGCACCACGATGCTTGCCGCGCCGAGGATGGTGATCAGCAGCCAGTCCGAGGAGCCGGTCACCGGGTAGACGATGTACGGGTTGCCGGTGTCCTCGGCCGGAACGCTGTCGCCCACCCGCCTCAGGCCGTCGCCCGTCGCCCGCGTGACGCGTCGCCGGGCCGACGAGTCGTCGGCGACGAAGGAGCCCACCCACGTACAGGTCCGGCCGCCGCAATCGTGCTCGGTGGCGGTGAAGACGCCGGGGACGCCGGAACCGAACTGGGCGGTGTACGCGGGCACGATGTCGCGCGCCGCCAGGAACAGCAGCATCGCGGCGAGGACCGGAGCCCCCAGCCACCAGAGCCAGCGCAACGTCTCACCTTCCGTGCGAGGCCGCCGGGCGGATCGTGTTCACCTCGATCGGCCGCGGACTCGTCGTGCCGGTCGCGGAGCCTCACCGTACCGGAGAGCCGGTCGCGCCGGAGGACGGCGTGGCCGACCGTGGGGGTGCCGCCGTCCCGGCTCGGCCGGGCCTCGCGGTGGTGCGCCTCCTTGCCCGCTCCCGCGCATGGCGTGAACGTCCTGCTTCCGTCGCTCCAGTAGCCGGTCGTCGTCACATGTCGTCGTCCTGCCGCTCCAGTTCGATGGCGAGCAACCTCCAAACATCCGCGTACCCACGAGCAATCTTGGCGACGACGACGGCGCAGTGCGGCGGCACGTTGCCGAGCGTCGTCCGAGCCTGCGTGATGCTCACGACGTGTGCCCCCAGCCAACGCAACAGATGCCGGCCTGACTCGCTGTAGCGCAGCGCGGGATCGCGGCGCAGGCCGTCCAGCATCTCCCCTGGATCCAGAGTGCTCACGGCATGGTGCGCGTCCGGCCTGCCCGCCGCGGCGCGCGACGGTTCTCGCTCGTACGGCGTGCGGTGCCGGGAAGGCACGGGATCTTGGCCTGACGCGAGGCGTGCGCGCACATCCCGCACGGTCCCGACCGAGACGCCTGCCTCCCGCGCGATCTCCCGTAAAGAGGCGCCCGGCCGGTCGATGATCGTGCGGGAAGCGATTCGCCGGCCCTCCGCGGTGCTCAACGGCCGCACTTTTCCGTCACGGCCGATCCGCTGATCGGTTATCCCGCCGTGAGAGACGTGGCGAATGCGGGCAACCGTCTTTGCGGAGAGGCCCGTGATGGCGGCGATCGAACGGTCCGACAGTTGCGGATGGGAACGGATGATGCGTGTCGCCGCACTTTGGCGTTCTGCCTGCGTGAGCGGCAATCCATGCTTGATGTTCGCGGCGACCGCAAGCCGGAAGGCCTCCGCCTCATTGCCGCGGAAATAGTGCGCATCTATTTCTGTCAGGCCCTTGAGAAGTGCCGCTTCAAGCCGGTGCATGCCGTCGATGACCTGCATGGTCGGATAGTGAACTATAATAGCGGGTAGAGGATCATCGACTTCCGCTAATATGCGCACATGGTCGCGGTCAATACCGTTGAGGCGCGGCGAATCAGAAATGCAGAGCTTGCTCGTGTGCACTTTGACAGTCTCTTGGGAGAGCCCGGGTTCGTGATCGCCGAGAGCGGGAGATGAGTCGTGTGCCAGCGTCTCAGGAGCTCGGACAGATGTTCCTGAACGAAGTCGTTGAGACATTGCACCACCTTTTCTGGGTTTGCTGAGGTGACGTCGCCTGCCTGGGATCGGTGTTCGCCAGGCAGACTAGGGCTGTCAAGCTCTGCTCAAGGACCGCCGGTCGGGCGTGGTCGCCGCGGCATGGTGATGTCGTCTGCCGGAGCATGGTCTTGATGTTCGCGCAACGCATGGTGAAGGCGTGAGTGGTGTCGTGAAGGGCGCGGCATGGACGGGTCGACGGGGCCGTCACTGATATGGCCTGTAATGCTGCTATCTGCAAGCATGCAGAGCAGAGAACCGGAGTGTGTCAGGTGAACACTTGACAACGAAATAACGATTCACTCAAGCTATGCGAGGGTCGGCGGAGCGTCGCGCGAGGCCACGGGTTCGACCTCATCACGATCTTCGTCCACTGCGTTCAGTTTTCCGCTGCTGCTCCTGTGTGGGCGGCAACCCGCATCATGGCGCGACATGCGCGTTCATCCGATGTCCGCGTCCGGCGCATGGCTGAAAACTCGCAGGACATACTACGATGGGGCGAGGACGACGTGGCAACAAAGGCAGCCTGGTTGACCTTTCTTGTCAGTTGGGGGGCCTCTGAGATTCGTGAGAGAGTTGTGTGCGGTCGGCGGTGATGACGTGCTTATGACTGCAGGCACGAAATGATGCAAACATAGGAAGCCATGTTGGTCAACCGTTAGATCAATCCTGCGGTAAACCTGAGGGTCATCTTTTCCTGGTGGCTACTTGCCGAAAATTCTCCGATTCGTCGGTGGGGACCCGCAAGAACTATGATCGTCAAGTTCCTTGACGCCAAAAGTTCTGAGCGTCTCCGGTCGAGGTCCGGCACACCGGCCGGCGTGCCGCTGCACAAGCCTGCCGAGGCCGGGCAGGCCGTTCCGGGAGCAGGCAGGTACGGCTGCGATGGCGTCTGGGGACGGTCGCGGGTGATCGGCGGCGTTCGTGCCGCGTGCTGTGCTGCCGCACCGGGGCGGCGGTGACACGCGCTTGTCCATTGACACCGTGCGACCCAGGGCACGTGCCGGATCGGCGGCGGACCGGTCCCTTGACAGAAAGCTCCAATGATCCTTATTACGGTTGTTGTCAATTCCGGCTTGACGGATTAATGATGACCATCGACATCCGTATATCGGTCTGTGATCGGTGATGGGGCCCACCCGCTCGACCCGTCTTGCCTGCCACGGAGCTCTGCGACTGCGCCGGTCCGGCGCGCTCGCGCCGCAGAACCATGAGACGCGGGCCCGGAACGTCACCCGGATGGCGAGTTGATCCACCTCGGACACCCAGGTCCACCCGATGAGGAGCAGAACATGACCATGTTTCGGGTACAGATCGGTCGTTGCCGGCATGGAATCCACGGCCATGCGTAGCGTCGTGCTCGGCGTCGGCGGATTCGGGCGCGAAGTACTCCCTGCGCTGGCGGCCAATGGCATCGAGATCGCCGCTGTGGTCGATCGCGACGCTGAGGCTCTGGCCGACGCCATGCGTGCCCACCAGGTGACGCCGTCGGCGGTCTTTGACAGCGACGAGAGCGGGTGGTGGGACACCGACACGCAACTCGTGGTCGATTGCACACCACCAGGCCATCACCTTCGCCACGCGGAGACGGCGTTCCGAGCCGGCAAGGACTTTCTCGTCGCCAAACCGATGGCCCTCACCATGGGGGACGCGTCACGGATGATGGAGCTCGCCACCGCAGCCGACCGGCATCTGGCGATCATCCAGCAAATGCGTTATCTGCCCGCATTCCTGAAGGTGCGCGACATCATCGGCAAGGGCACCCTGGGCCGGTTGGGAGTCGCCACGATCACGTTCAACGTCGAGGGCACCTTCTGGCGTCCTGGTCTCGCCTGGCGGCTGGCGATGGACCAGCCCGTCCTGTGGGAGGGCAGCGTTCACGTGCTGGACCTGGTGCGCTGGGTCATCGACGACGAGCCCGCAACCATCGTCGCGCATGCCTTCAGCCCGCCATGGAGTGAGTTTCGCGGCCCGGCCAGCCTGACGATGTGCGCCGAGTTGCGCAGCGGGGCGGTCGTCCGCTACCTGGCGAACTGGGCGCCGCGCGGAAGCGCCGTGGTGCCACTCAACTCCGGCTGGGAGCTCGAATTCGACCATGGCATCGTACGAGTGGTCGATGAGGGCGTCACGGTCAACGGCGAGGTGCTGCTGGAGCCGTCCGCCCAACCGACGCCGCTGGCCGAACTGAACACGCGGCTCGTACGGTGGTATCTCGGCTGGCTGGACGGCCAGGATCCGACGGGCCCGACCGGTGCCGACAATCTACGCACCGTGGCGTTCGCGGACGCGCTGCAGCGTGCCGCCACGGACGGCGTCCGGGTGACGCTGTGACGGGCGCCCCCGACGTGCCCGTCGTCGTATTCGGTGACGTGTGCCTGCACGTCACCGTCCATCCGTCCGGCTCGGATGAGTTCTGCGCCGGTGATGTGAAGCTGGACCCCGGCGGCAGCGCCGCGATGGTCGCGTTACAACTGGCCGCGCTGGAACGGCGAGTCGCGATGGTGGGCGTGTCCGGCCAGGATCGTCTGGCCGAGCATCTGCGCGAGCGCCTGATCGCGTCCGGCGTCGACTGTTCGCGGTGGACATCCGTGGCGGGCAACACCGCGAGGGTCGCCATCCTCGTCGAATCAGACGGTGGCCATCGCGTCATCGTGGACCACGGTGACATGAAACGGCCCGGCGAGGCGTTGAGCACGCTGGCCCGGGAGCTCCCCCTGCGGGACGACGTCCTGTGCTACGTGCCCGGCTTCCCTGATTACGACCCACTGCGCGTGGCCCTGGTCGAGCAAGGTGCACGCGTGGTGTGTGACTTCGGCTTCCGTCCGTGGCTGACCGATGCCGCGACGGCGCGCGACAATATCGTGTCCCGCGTCAACGGCGTCGCGATCGCGATATGCAGTGGCGCATCCTTCTCGGAAGGAGATAACCGAGCGCTGGCGCAGGCATGTATCGCCGGAGGCGCGGCCGGGGTCGTCACGTCACTCGGGTCGCGGGGATGCCTGGTGAGCGATGCGGAGGGCACCACGCATCAGGCCGGGTTCGCCACCCGTGCCGTCAATACTCTGGGCGCGGGCGACTCGCTGGTCGCGGGTTTGCTGGCAGCCCTGGCCGACGGGCGTTCCCTGCAGGAGGCATGCGTGTTCGCCCAGGCCGTCGCCGCAATGAAGATCACGACACTGTCCCGTCCCGCGACCGTCCACGGCGTTCGCGCCCTACTCGCAACGGCAGGTGATCACGATGACGACCAACGCTGATCTCAGCACCTATCCGATGGGGGACGAGCCCCAGCACAACCTGCAGCGGATGTTCGCCGACATGAAGCGGGTAGAGTTCGCCCGGCGCTTCGTCGATGATGTTCTGCGGGGCGGAACCGATGTCTCCATCATCGCCGTCGACCTCGACCGGTCCGCTGTGGTACGCCGCCGCGGCGTGAGAGAGAAGCGCCATCTCGTCGTACAACTCCATGAGGTGGTGCGTGCGGCACTCCCGGAGAAGGCGACGTTCCTGGATTCCGGATCACGCGACGAGGGATGGATCGTCCTGACCACCGACGATCCCCATGAGCCCTCCCGGCTGGCCGAGCAGCTGCACCAGCTGATCGGCAAACACGACTTCCGCCTGATCGACGGCGACGGTGTGCGGTTGACGGCAAGTCTCGGGGTCGCCCGCTCACCCCTTCACGGCCGTACCGGGCAGGACCTTCTCTGGGCGGTGGGCGAGGCCCTGTGGCACGCCAAGCTGACCCGTGATGCGGTGCACGTGGCCGACGCTCCCGTTGAGGTGCAGCCGCAGACGTTCCCGATAACCGTCGAGCAGCAGCGTCAGCTCGACGCACTGAGCCGGCGGACAGGCCGCTCGGTCGACTCGCTGTTTCACGAAGCGTTACACCTTCTGCTCGAGAACCACGCGCCACGGTGGCATTGGATAGTCGAGAAACGCGGCCCGACAGCAGGCGGGCCGCCACGTCACGGAGCCGAGTCCGCGTGAACGAGCTGGTCACGGAAGCCCAGAATCTCCTGTCCCAACTCATCCGGGCACGATCGTGCAATCCGCCGGGCGACGAAGCGGCCGCCGTGGCGGTGCTGGGCGCATATCTGCGCCGCTCAGGCATCGACTTCACCGTGTACGAGGCCGAGCCCGGACGCGCCAACCTCGTCAGCCGCATCCACGGAGTCGGCGACGGTCCGTCGCTGCTCCTGCTGTCGCACATGGACACGGTTGACGCCGACCCCGCCGAGTGGTCATCGGATCCGTGGGGCGGGATGGTGCGCGACGGCAGCGTTTGGGGCCGTGGTGCCCTGGATCTCAAGGGTCAGGCCGCGGCGCAGGCGGTCGCAGTGGCTTCGCTGCTGCGCTCAGGTGTCGCGTTCCGCGGCGATGTCGTCCTCGCCGCCACCGCCGATGAGGAACTCGGCTCCAGGTGCGGCACCCGATGGCTGCTGGACCGGCATCCTGAAGCGCTGCGGACCGACTACGCCCTCACGCACGGCGCTGGTGACCGGATGGTCCTTGACGACCGCGTGGTCTACTTCTGCGCGACCGCCGAGCGCGTCACCGCCGAGCTCACCGTCACCATCACCGCCCCCGCCGGGCTGACCATGCTGGCCGAGCTCCCGAACGCCATCGCTGAGGCCGGCCGGCTCGTGAGCAAGGTCGCCGGCCAGCACGTCGGCGACACCCTGCTCGAAGAGGTCGCGGTGGTGATGGACGCGCTCGCCGGGCCCGGACGATCGCCGGGCGAGGTCGCCGCCACGGCAGGAAGCATCCACCCCGCTCTGCGCACCTTGCTCACGCCCTTGACCGGAGCCACGCTCGTGCCCGCGAAGATCGTTTCGACTTCCCTCGCTGGGCGCCCATCGGTCTGCGAAATACACTTCGACTGCTGGCTGCTGCCCGGGCGGGACCGTAAAGAGATCGAGGCCGTCCTCGATGCGGCGGCGGTTGAGCTGCCTTACCAGGTCGCCTGGCGGCCGATTCGAGGAGGCAGCCGGTCACCGACGTCCACGCCACTATGGGGAGCGATCGAAAGTTTCGTCCGGCACGTCGATGGTGGATCGCTGCTGTTGCCGCTGTGTGACGCCGGCTTCACCGACTCGCACTGGCTGCGTGAACGGTACGGTACGGTCGCGTACGGGTTCTTTCCCATGCGCGAGATGACGACCTCCGAGGCGGCCCGCACCGTACACGGGCCGGATGAACGGATGCCCTTGTCAGACCTGGCTCTCCAGATCGATTTTTATCGCCAGGTCATCACCTCCATCGGCAACAGCGCATGCGACAGGCAGGGGTGAGCACGGTCAGGGAGACTCCGGCCCACTCACGCTCCAGCGGCCCGGCCGCAGCTTCGCTCGTCGTGATCGCCGGGCCGGGGCGCTACGGCGCGCCGTCAGCGTCGGCCATTCTCCGGTGACCGGCGGCAGCGTCGATACGCGCCCAGGCCGTGACGTACAGATCAGCGGCGAGTCGCGCGCAGAAGCGCGTCAGCTTGTCGCCGTTCGCGACGGACGATCCGGCGTGGAAGGAGGCGTTCGCGGCGAATCTTCGAAGATGCGCAGGAGCGGTGGTGTCGGACGGGTCGGCATCGACACCGCTCTCGGCGCGCTGAACCGCGGTGTGGGCGGTCTCGAGAAGGGAGAACCCCTGGCCGGGAGGGACACCTCGCCCGGCTCGGACCACCTTCGTATACGGACACGTGAGGCCGGGCGCCGGAGGGCCCGGCCAGAGATATCGGTGCCACTCCTCCCGCCCTGTCGGCTCGTCCCAGAAGAAGAGCAACGCCGGCATGAGTTCCGCCGCCGATGCGAAGAAGGAACTGTAGGCGCCCTGGCGGGTCATGGTGGCCAGCGTGGTACGAGTGGCCGGGGCCAGCGCGAGGAAGACCGCCGCCGCGAACGTCCTTTCGAGCTCGGCGCGATCTGCCTGCGCCGGCAGGACGAACCACGCGGCGCTGTCGCGGACCAGGCCGCACTCGACAGTGGCCGCCGACCACCGCTGTTTCATCCCGTGGACCGCCGGACGGCTTATCCCCTGGCGCTCTCCGTCGGACGACATACCGGCAATCTCCTCTGTTATGCCTTGCCAAAATAGCTGAACGCGTGGTCCCGCCGTGTTCCACTCTGTCGTAATGGCCACGTACAGCGAAAGGCGGCTTGCTCCAGTTTGTCGCCCACCCGTATCGTGGCAGCAATATCAGGGTTTCGAGGCCGTGCATTCCAGCGCGGCTGTGGATTTCTCTTACTGAAGTCGATTCGCTGATTCGGCTCACATGTGAGGAGCAGGCAATATGACTGCATGGGGTGCCCTGAAAATCGATTCCAGCGCTGCCGCGCGTGAGGTGCTCGAGCACACGGTCGTCGCCTCGCTCGCTTATGTCTCCGAGCGTTTCTCCGCATCACGGGATCGCCTCGGGATCGCCTGGTTCGGTGGTGACCCGCACGGGTTCGCCGGCGCGGGAGACGATCCCGCCGCGCCACTTCGCCGGATGGCGGAGATCGATGAACTGCTCCGCGCGGAAGGAGCGTCCCCCCACTGGCACGGGCTGGCGAATTTCGTCTGGGTGATGGACGCCCCCACGCTCGCATCGGTTCACGATGCCGCCGGCGCGATCGCCGCGCTCGGCCACGTGCGTGACGTGCCTCTCTGCCATGGCGTGGCCCACGGCAGCGAAGCCGACGACCCAGCCGATCTGCTCCGGCTGGCCGCCGGCAGGGCGAGTTCGTCCGGGCACGTCGGCTCAGGGGAAGAGTGTCTCGCCCTGACGCCCAGGGAGTTCGCGTCCTCCGAAGGCGAGCGGGCGCGGCTCGCACGGATCTCCGAAAACCGAAACCGGGAGATCGAACCCTTGGTGCGCGAGGCGCTGGACCTGCTGTTCACGCGGTATGCCTGAAGGGCGAAGCCGAACGTGCCCACGTCGCGGCTCTCGCACGGCCTTCACGGGTTCCCCGAGGCTGCGAGCCAGTTGATGCTGGTCGTCGGCAGCGTTTCCGGATACAGAACCGAGCGCCGCGAGGTGAATCCTGCGAAGGACGCCGCTCCACGGAAGGCCTCGAAGGGGATGGGGGATTGCCCCGACAGCGCGTGGTAATACCGCAGAGCGAGCGTGTGGCTGTTCTCGAGCCGTTCTCTCACCGTCGCGATATCGAGCGTGTGTGCCTCGATGACCACCAGGCCATGACGTCCACATGCCTGTCTCCACTGTGCGTAGTGCGCCGCCCAGTCCTGCCGCACCGCGTCGGCAGAGATGATCGAACCTGACGGCGTGGCGTACACGCCGTCGGTGATGCGCACTTTTCCGGCCTCGCCCGGCTCCATGTGCCCCAGCGACCGGTTGTGGTCGACGAAGGCACGGACGGACATGATGTCGTCCATGTCGATGCCGCTCGCGGACGTCACTTCCTGTGCCACCGCCGCCGGCCGCCCGACGTCTCCGAGCAGGCAGATCGCCGGCAGGTCTGACAAGTTGCGCTCGCTGATCTCCAGCGCCACCGGGTCCATGTCGACACCGAGGAGAACCAGCGGATACTCCCTGAGGGACTGGCCGCGCGATGTCGAGGTGCAGATAAATTCGTACAGCTCGCGCAGCCACGATCCGTCGCCGCAGCCGATGTCGAGGATCGCGCGGGGCTGCTCCGCCGGCGACGTCTGGTCGAAGTGCCTGGCGACAAGCCTGGTCGCCGCGTGAAAGTAGCCACGATGTGCGGTCGCACTCGCACGAACGTTGATGCCGCGGTCGATCTGCCGCGTGACGTCCACGGGCGAGATCGTCTGACCGGCGGCCACCCGATCCGGGAGCCGGATCAGCGTCTTCGCGTAGGAACCGGCCAGTCCGTACATGGGGCCGAAGAAGGACAGCACCCGCCTGATGCCGGCTTCCGACGTTCCCATGTCCAGGGCGGCGAACACCGGAGCGAGGGCCGCCCGATCGTGCCCGCGGGCGATCCGAGGCAGCAGCGGTACGGCGAGCAGACCTTCCACCAGGCGGAGGAGGAGGTCCGCCGCAGCATCCGGCAGGGAGGTGCGCCTGCTGATCGATGCCTTGGCCGAGGTCAAGATGTCGACGCAGCCGAGAAGACGCTCCGTGGTGTCCTGGTCGGACCATGGCTGGCCACGGTCGCGCCCGCGGATCCCACGGTGAGCGTCGAGGAGGATGTCGAGTGCGAAGGCACCGTCACTCGACGTGGACAGTGACACCACGGAGCCGACGCCGCGGTCGTCATGCATCGCCAGCCAGCCCGCATCGCACGCCGCCACGATCGATGCCGCCACCGCGCAAGGGGACGGCGAGTCGTTGACCAGCTCCGCGCAACTCAGTCGTTCTCTGCTGAGCCGATCGAGGATCCCTGAGGCCTCCAAGGTCGCCAGCGCTGTAATGGCTGCCAGGCCGTTCTGGTGGAGGAACACGCGTCGCAGGAGTTCGCCGTTCCACCCGCTCGCCCGCCGTTCCGTCACCTTCATGACAGATTCCGGCGTGCGGGACCCGAGACCGGCTTCGTCAAGGTCGTTGCTTCCACTGGCGTTGTCCGCAGCATGATCGGTCTCCGCTCTGGCGTCGTTAGTGCCGCCGGCACCGCACCTTCGTTCGCTCGGCGGCACTATCAGGAGGAAGCCTCCATGGCGGCGTGCTTCAGGACATCGCTGTGCCATGTCTCGGCATCCGGAGGCGCCCAATAGAAGTCACCCACCGGCACGCCGAGTCGCTCACACAGGTCACGGGTCGCCCGTGCGCTTTCCGCCCAGGCGCGCACCGCCGAGGCCAGCCCGTCGCTTCCGTGGCCCGTCAAGTCTCCGACCAGGTCGAGAACCGCCTGGCAGTGTGACGTCACCGCGTCCACGTCCAGCGGCAGTGCCGCACAGTACAGAGCGGAAACCCTGCTCGCCAGATCGGGGTTGACGGCCCTGAGCACCGACAATGCGACTCTGGCCCTCGCCGTGGCATGCTCGAACGCGGGCAACGCGGTGCAGCGCTCACGGAGCCACACAGCGACCGACGCGTCGATGAGACTGCCGGCGGTGTACCGTGCCAACCCCAGTTGCCCGGCCTTGAGGGCACCGTCGAGGTCGTACATCAGCGCCATGATCTCGAGGCGGCCGGAGGATTCGTCATGGGATCGCCGGAGCGCGACCGGCATGGGCATCGCCTTCGCGATCTCACCGCGCATGGTTCACCTGCCTCAGCAGTCCGGCATCGATCAGAGCCTCGCGCAACACGAGGCGATGCGCCTCGGCTTGCCAGGCGCTGGGCTCCTGCTTCTGGCCGTCCTCCGCCTTCTGGCCGTCCTCCGCTTTCGGCGGGCCCAGGGCCGGAACGAGCGCGGCGATCGCCGCCGTGTCCTCCGGCAGCACGTCGTGCGCCGCCTTGCGCGTCATGAGGGTCGAGACGTAGAGACGGCGATCGTGCTCGATGGGCGCCGCCGCCTCGGTCATGAGGTCATCGGCGTTCATTTCGGACAGACACTCGGCCAGCACGGTGTCGATGTGCTCGACCGCCTTGCGGACATAATGCACGGGGTCATCCGAGGGGTGAAGCAGCGCCGCGATCGTGCTGACCTCGGCGGAGTCCGAGCCGAAGGCGCGGATCGCCTTCTCGAGGGTGTACTTCGGCGAGGGGTAGAGCTCCCCCACGTCGGTCAGGGTCCCCATGGTGCAGAGGTGGGCGGCATAACTGGCGTAAAGGGTGGAGGCGGTGACGTCACCGCTGTCCAGAGCGATCGTCGCCCGCGCTGAGAAGGCACCGGCGTGAAGGATCGCCCATGACCTGAGCACGGGGCGATACGCCTCCAGCGAGAACACCACGCTTGGTGGGTACGCGCCCTTGACGGTTGCGCCGATGGCAAGCCGGTAGTAGCGATCGAGTTCCGGCCGTGACAGCTGGAGGACCCGGGCGATGTCCTTCGGATCGGTCGTCGCCAGCTTCCTGGTGAGGTCCTCCACCTCCCGTGCCTGCACGTATTCGATGTCCAGCCAGCTTTTCCCGGCGAACGTCATACGCACGGGCACGTCGCGCGGGCGGCTGCTGCTCACCACGAAGAAGTCCAGGTCGGACCGGACGTTGCCGATACCCTCGAACAGAGAGCCCGACACCACGAGGGCCTCTTCCCCGGTGATCGAGGCGGACAACCGTGCCCACACGTCGTAACCGGCTTTGCGGCAAATCAGCTCTATCGCAGTGCGAGTATCCAAGGATCTGGTCCCATCCCAGGGTTACGCTTCTGACGGTTGAGATCGATGGCGGGTGGCTGGTTCAGTGTCGTACGGGGCTACGCGTAGACGTCCCAGGCCGACGAGACGGCGTTCGACCAGTCTGCGTGTTTGATGGTGTACCGATTGTCGACACCGGTGCCGGACATGGGGTCGACCAGCGAGAAACCGGCGTACATCAGGCGTCGCTCACCCTGCTGGGGGGCGACGGTCTCATGCATCACGCACGACAGGTGAACCGTGAGATCGCCCGGTGCGCCGTGGAGAGCCCGGACCGGCAGGTCCACCTCGTCGATGTTGTGATCGACTGCCGGAAAGTTCGTACGATGCGAGCCCGCCATGACCCGGATTCCTCCAGTGACTTCGTCGGAGGGCGCCAGCAGGACCCCGATCGTCACACCATTGCAGAAGTACGAATGCTTTCCTTGCCAGCAGTCCTTGTGCCAGCGAATCTCCGAGGGCCCTTCCACCACGCCGGTGGGTTTGATCAGCGACTCCACCCAGGAAGGGGGAAACGCGAAGGAGTCGCCGGTCAGATTGCACAGGCGCCGGAATGGATCGCTTTCCGCCACGCGCTTGCCGGCTTCCGATATCCGGTCGAAGTGCTTGAGGCGTACACACGTCTCCTGCCCGTTCTCGAGTTTCGCCCACCACCTGTGCGGATCGTCCTTGCGGGCGGTTTCGAGACCGCGGTCGATGTCGGCCGAAATGGCGGCGACGGCATCAGGTCCGACCCAGCCGCGCAGCATCAGGAATCCGGCCTGCTCCAGAAACCTTCCCATTTCGGCGTCATCGTCATCGGGCGTGAACGATCTATTGAGGTCGAGTGGCGAGCCGTCCAAATTCGTGAACGATATGGATGCCGGCTCGTACAGCGAGCGGCCGTCGACCATCGCCCGGAGCACCACGTCCCAGGCAAGCGCCGCGTTCGAATCGCCACTGCTCACCTGCGCGTCCCCTGAGACCAGCAGGGCCAGCATGGTGCGCACCTCCTGGGCCCACTCGGAGAACGCGGCTTCGCTCATGTCGACGACCAGATCTCCGCTGGTGGCGTCGTTAATGATCTTGATGGTTCCCGCTTCGGGGACCAGAGTGCACATGGCGTCGCCGACTCGAAGCGAAAGCGGGCCCAGTCCGAGCCGTGCCGCCGCCCGAGCGGCCTGCGGACCGGTCGTCATGAGCAGGTTCGGCAGTTCCCGGAAGAACGAGCGAGGCTCTATCGGCCGGATGTCGCGGTTGGTGCGTGTGCGCATGTCGATTGTCATTTGAGCACCTCTTCGGGGCGGGCATTGCAATATCTTTCGATATGGCTTCCATATCTCTGTGCGCGAATAGCCATTCGAGTTCCTCACCGATATTGGTCGGGATTCACCGGGATTGCAACAACACAGATGTACACGGAAAGATGTGCCACGCTGGCGGCGCTTCGCTCACGAGCTTTCGGCCGCGGGTGCGGCCGGTCGTCGATGATGATGGCGATGGATCGCCGGCGACCCGCCTTGGGG
>NZ_SMKP01000214.1:0-17152 GCF_004349015.1 Nonomuraea diastatica | reverse complement strand
CGTGATGGGGTTATCGGCAAAGTCGTGTCACTAGGGCTTTCCGCCGCTTCCACCAGGCCAGACCGCGCTGACCTGCGGGTTCAGGCTCGAACATGCCCTGGATCATGAATTAGCTGCGGAACGCGGGCCTGGGCCGCCCGAACCCATCGGACGCCGGGAGCTTCGCCACCCCCATTACAACACCGTCGCTCGTGCTCATAAGGCCGTAGGGAAACGACGTTGGCCGCGGGCGTCCCCAGGACTCGCGCAGCTCGGCGTTCTCGGCGGTGAGCAGGCTGACGGCACGGACCAGCGCGGGATCGTCGGCACGCAGCCGGGCCGACTCCTCGTTCTTGTTGCGATGGTCTTCAGCCTCGTGATCTCGGCGCGGACCTCTGCGATCCCTCTCGACGCGTCATTCAATGGGAATGATGGTGCCGCCGAAGGTGCATTGCCCCTGCGAGTGGTTGCACATTCCAATCGCTTGAGCTTGCCATAGGTGACGTCCGCCTTCCCACCAGATCCGTAGTGTCTGGCCGCCCAGCGGCGATTGGGTGAGCCGAACGGCTCATCCTTGATCGAGTTCGGGAAGGCGGTCCCTCTGAACGTCAGAGCGCCGCTGGAAATCGCTCCCGGAGTTCCTCGAGCCTGAGACGGAGGGAGGGCGACCGTTTGAGGCAAGCTCTGATGGTGGGATCTCGGATCAGTATTCTGAACAACAGGTGGTCGAATAAGCCAAGCAGTTCGAAAAGGGCGGGGTCCAGGTCCGTGCGTCGCCCGGTTTCGAGCGCCCTTTTCACGTCGCCGAGCCTCCGATAGATCCCGTCCATCTGATAGTGGTAATCGGTCGATTCCAGCCCGACTCTCGACACCAGAGGTTCGACAGCGGTGGCGAGAATGGAGACCATCTCGTCCGCGAAACGCTGGATGCGGACCGGCCGGATGGCCGCCGGCGCCTACCCCGACCGGTCCCGGCTGCAAGAACTCGTCGGCGAACCGTCCGTAAGCGACGGCTTCCACGCCTGGCAAAACCAGCACCTGGTCACCGTGCATACTCAAGCCATCTAGTCACCTGCTGAACGCACCGACCCGCTTCCACACTGTGGGAAGACCCGTATACACGGTGATCCAATGCTCGGCGCCGTGAAAGCCACGGGCGGCAAGGTGCGGATCAGACACTTTCCCCCTTGGGGGGATGTGCGCCAGTCTCTCCGTACATCTTCTCGTGCTGGATGCGAGGCGAGCACACCGACGCCGAGGGACACGCACAGCGCCGCCCACCGTCGTCGAGGCGGACCGTCACCGTGTCCGAGGGCACGTTGTGCCCCACCACGGTTCCATCTCCCTCAGGGGTGTTCACGCGGCTTCCAGCCTTGGGCATTCTGTAACGTGTCTCGACATACAGCGGGTGCTCGTACTTCAGGCAGCACATCAGCCGCCCGCAGGCCCCCGCGATCCGCAGCGGGTTGACCGGGAGGTCCTGGTCCTTGGCCATGCGGACGGACACCGGCTCGAAGTCCTTCAGGAACGTGGCGCAGCACAGGTCGCGGCCGCAGGGGCCGATGCCGCCCTGGAGTCGCGCCTCGTCCCTGGGGCCGATCTGCCGGAGTTCGACCCTGGCCCGCAGGTTGCGGGCCAGGTCGCGGACGAGGGCGCGGAAGTCGACCCGGTGGGGCGCCGAGAAGTAGACGGTGTAGACGTTGTCCTCGTCGAGGTAGTCGACACCGACGACCTTCATGGGCAGGGTGTGCCGTTTGATGAGGCGTTTGGCCACGCTGCGGGCCTCGGCTCTGCGGCGTTTGTTGGATTCGTCGCGGGCGAGGTGTTCCTCCTCGGCCGGCCCCGCGCACACGGGCAGTCCGTCGATGTCCTCGCTGCTCCATTGAGGCGCCCACACGCACTCCGCCACCTCTGGACCCGAGTCCGTGGGTACGAGCACTTTGTCGCCCACCTTGGGACTGTGCCCGCCGGGATCGAGGTAGTAGAGCCTCCCGTAGCGGGTGAAGCTCACGGCCATGATCATTCCCATGGGCTCGAGCTCGCCTCCTGACGGCCTAGGGGGACCTTGCGGCCTTCCGTTGCCACATTACGTGCCCCCGCAAGCCGCGAGTCAGGGGGTGCGGATCATCTTTTTCGTGAGGCACACCTTGTCGTCCGGCACCACCAAACCGTAGGTGTTCATCAGCGCGATCTGGCGAACCGCACACGTGTGGTCCGTGGCGGTGGCCACCCCGGGCTTTCCTTTGAGTCTGTCGACCACCGGCGCCGCATCGGATTCCCGCCGCAGCGTCAATCTGAAGCTTTCGGGCATGTCGTCCACCGTGGTGGCGTTGAGGAGCGTCTTGTTGTCCTCGTACTGCTTGCGGAAGGACTCCCACGCCATCGCCTGGGTTTCGAAGAAGGACGACTCGACCTCGGGCATCTCCTCGATGAGTTTCTTGACGGCCTTGATCTGCGCGGCGGTCGCGCCCTTGCCCCCCTCGGTGACCTTGCTGTCCTTCCCGCCTCCGGTGCGCTCCCCTCCGCACGCCGGCAGGCCGGACCCGTCTTGGCAGAGGAAGACGGAGACGTCCACATTCTTGTTCCACTGGCGGGAACGGTCAGCCGCGATGTCGCCGACGGTCACCACGGGCAGCCCTTGAAGTGCCCGGGACGCCAGCAGCACATCGGCCTTTCCCTTCGTCTTCACCCTGAACGATGGAGGCATGTCAGCGGGCTTGACGGCGGCCAGCAGCGTCTTGTCCTGCGCGAACTCCTGCTGGAACTGCTCGTAGGCGACCTCCTGGCTCACGAAGGCCACCACGTCGACCTGCGGTAGCTCCCGGAGCCTCTCCTCGGTCGTCCGCACCTCTGCGGGAGTGGCGGCGCGGCCGCGACAGCCTGTCTTCTCAGGCGCCGACTTCGTGCACAGGAAGACGGCCAGGTCGGTCTCGTCCCTCGGCAGGGACTCCGGGCTCGTGGCCACCGCACGGTTCACGTCGCCTGGCCCGCCCAGCCCCATTGCGGTCGCCGCGCCCGCAAGTACGACCACCGCGGCCGCGGTCACCAGCCGGTAGTTCACCCGGAAGCGCCGTTCCGGGGCCCGCAGCGGCCTGAGCGTGCCGGGGTCGAGCGTGGCGCCCGCCTCCGTGAGCGCTTCGCGCAGCCGGTCTTCGATCGGACTGTGCTTCATGATTCCTCTCCGAGTGCTCGGCCGAGCGCGGCGAGCCCCCGCGCGATGGTGGATCGGGCCGTGCTGGCGCTGATCCGCATGGTGTCGGCGACCTCCTGGTCGGTGAGGTCGAAGTAGTAGCGCAGGGTCAGCGCCTCGCGTTGCCGACGCGGCAGGTCGCGCAGTGCCAGCAGCACCTCACGCCGCTCCTCTCCGAGCAGCCCGGCGCTCTCCGCCGACCAGACAGGCGGTTCGTACGGCACCGCCCGCCGGAACACGGTCGCCCGCCTGCGCAGGACCGACCGGCACCCGTTGAGCACCGCGGAACGTACGTAGGCCAGCGCCTTGTCGGCGTCGCGCAGCCTGCCCCGGCCGGCGTGGGTGCGGGCGAACGCCTCCTGCACGACGTCCTCGGCGCTCGCCTGATCACCGAGCATGATCAGAGCCAGACGCACGAGTCCCACGTGGTGCTCGGCGAAGATCGACGCCACGTCTACTCGCTGCCGGGCGAGGGCTTCCTGCTGGGTGAGTAGTTCGACTTCCACGTAACAGAGACGCCTGCCGGCCCCGTCTGCTGCTTGTGTCACCCGGTTATCTCATGGGCGGAGCGCCAGCATCATGGCCTCGATCGCGATCTGGGGGTTGACGTTGGCGGCCAGGCGTTCCCTGCACTGCATGATCGCGTCGATCCGCCGCAGCGTCTCCTCCGGCGTGGACGACCTGGCCAGCTGGTCGAGGTCGTAGCGGATGTCGTCGTTGGCCAGCTCGATGACGGCGCCGAACTGCAGGGCCAGCACGTCCCGGTAGTACGACACCAGCTCCAGCAGCGCCGAGTCCAGCGAATCGCGTTTAATGCGGGTGGCCCGGGACTTCTGCCGGTCCTCCAGCTCCTTCAGCGCGCCCGCGCCGCCGCGTACGAGCCCTCGGTTGAGCCCTTTGCCCGTGGAGCCTTCGCCGTAGAGCTTGCGCAGCTCGGCGGTCTCGTTGTCGTTGAGGGCGGCCGTGGCGGCCGCGGCCTCTTCCTCGGCCGTCTTCACCAGCCGCTCGGCCGCGGCCACGCACTCGCCGACCCCCGTCAGCGCGCGGGGAATGCTCAGCACCGCCTCGCGGCGCGCCCTGGCCCCCTCGTCGAGCGCCAGCACCCGCGCCCTGCTGATGTGTCCCTGAGCGGCTCTGGCGGCGAACCCGGCGATGTCCTGTGGCACGCTGTCGCGGGTGGCCAGCACGTGGGCGACGGCCTCCGTGGCGGGTGTGGTGAGGGTGACCAGCCGGCAGCGGGACCTGATGGTGATCATCAGGTCGTCGAGGGCGGGGGCGCACAGCAGCCACACCGTGCGAGGCGGGGGCTCCTCGATGGCCTTGAGCAGGGCGTTGGCGGCCGACTCCGTGGCCCGGTCGGCGTCTTCGAACAGGATGACCCGCCACCGGCCCTGCGTGGGCGCCCCGGCCGCGCGCAGGATGAGCTCGCGGGTCTGCTTGACGCTGTAGGAGAGGCCCTCCGGGCGTACGGACTCCAGGTCGGGGTGTGAGCCGATCAGCACCTGGTGGCACTGGTCGCAGTGGCCGCAGCCGGCGTCGGGGCACAGCAGCGCCGCGGCGAAGGCGCGGGCGGCCTCTTCCCTGCCCGAGCCGGGCGGGCCGGTGAACAGCCAGGCGTGCGTCATGCCCGCGCCGCGCCCGCCCCCGATGACCTCGCCGGCCGCCGCCGCGGCCCGCGAGAGCACGGCAGTGGCTTGGTCCTGCCCGACCAGGTCATCGAAAACCGTCACGAGGCAAGGCTAGTCGCGAATGGCGGGCATCGTGCCGGTGGAGTCTTCTGACTCCCTCGGCACCGGGTCGGGCAGGATCGCGTGGATGCGGTCCTGGATCTGGCGGGTGAGCACCTCGGCCGGCAGGGTGCCGTCGACCACGAGGTAGCGCTCGGGCGCCGCGGCGGCCAGCTTGCGGAACTCCTTGCGCACCCGCTCGTGGAACTCCAGCGGCTCGGCTTCGATGCGGTCGGCCGCGCCGCCCAGCCGGGTGAGCCCCACCTGGGGCGGCGTGTCGATGAGCACGGTCAGGTGCGGCACCAGCCCGCCGGTCGCCCAAGCGTTGATCTTGGACACGTCTTCGGGGTCGAGCGCCCGCCCGGCGCCCTGGTAGGCCAGCGACGAGTCGACATAGCGGTCGGTGACCACGAGCGAGCCGCGGTAGAGGGCGGGCCTGATCACCTTCTCCACGTGCTCGGCCCGGTCGGCGGCGTAGAGCAGCGCCTCGGCACGGGCCGTCAGGCCGCGCTCGGCCGCGTCGAGCAGGATGGCGCGCAGCCGCATGCCGACCTTGGTGGAGCCGGGCTCACGCGTCTGCACGACGTCGTAGCCCTGGTCGCGCAGCCAGATGGCGATCAGCCGCGACTGGGTGGTCTTGCCCGACCCTTCACCGCCCTCGAACGCCACGAACAGGCCCGGCACGTGCTCGGCCGGCTCGGTGCGCAGCCGCTCGCCACGCACCGCGGCGATCAGGTCGGCGGTGAAAGGCACGCCCTTCCTGTCGTCCATGTGGCGCAGCGCGAGGATGCCGACGGCGGTCGCGAGCACGCCGCCGATCACCAGCACCAGGTTGGACCCGTCGAACTGGTAGGCGAACTCGCCCAGGTCGAGCACGTGCTCACCGAAGATCGCCGCCACCGGGTTGGCCACGGCGACCACGAGCAGGAGCGTCACACGCGCGGTGGACTGCAGGAACGAGAACGTACGGCCGCGCAGCCCGTCTTCGACCTCGAGCCCGATCAGCGTGTAGCCGATGATCCAGGCGATGCCCGCACACGCGCCGAGCACGACGGTCAGCATGACCACGATCGGCAGGTTGTGCACCAGCGCGATCGTGACGAGCACCAGCCCTGCCACGGTGATGGCCAGGCCGAACAGCCGCCGCCGCGACAACTGGCGCAGCAGCCTGGGCCCGAAGAACATGCCCAGCGCCATGCCGACGAAGACCGCGCCGAAGACGACGCCGTAGGCCGCGTCGCCGCCGCCGAGCGCGCCGACGTAGATCTTGGCGACTCCGACCACGGCCCCACCCGCGGCGAACGCCCCCAGCATGCCGATGATGAGGCCGCGCACCATCCGGTGACCGCCGACGAAGCGCCAGCCCTCGATGACCTGCTTCAGCACGGACGGCGTGGAGATGGCGCCGTCACGCTTGGGGATGCCGCGCAGCGTGAAGATCAGGAAGGCCGACACTAGGTAGGAGCAGGCGTTGACGATGAGCGCCAGCCCTGTGGCATCTCTGCCGGACAGGAACGGCACCGTGCTCGTCACCACGTCGCCCACCACGGACAGCGCTGCGAAGAGCATGGCGGCGATCGGCGCGGTGCCGTAGGTGACCAGCAGGTTGAGCTGGTTGGCCGACTCGAGTTGCTCCTTGGGCACCAGGTTGGGGACGGTGGCGTCCTTGGCCGGGACCCAGAACAGGTTGATGCACTCGACCAGGAGGGTCGCGATGATCACCCACTGGTAGCTGTGCACGAACGGGATCGACAACACGATGGCGAACCGGGCGAGATCGGCCGCGAACATCGTCAGCCGCCGGTCGAACCTGTCGGCGAACACGCCCGCGAGCGGCCCGAGCAGGATGGCGGGCAACATCTTGGCCACGAACACGCCGCCGATGGCCAGCGACTGCACGCGGTAGTCGTCCTGCATCAGGTTTCCGGCCAGCGCGGTCAGCGCCAGGATGTTGAGCCAGTCACCGAGACTGCACACCGACATGGCGGTCCACAACCGCCGGAAAGGCGCATTGGCCAGCACGTGAGCCGGGCGGCGTCGGCCAGGGGCAGTCATGATTTCAGCGTATCCAGGTGTTGACCGGAAGCGGGCAGTCAGGAGAGAAGCCGGAAATGCCCGGCTGCTCGTGGCTGAGAGTATTACGTCCGCGGGCTGGCGCGCAGGTTTCGCACCTCGAAAAGGGCCCCAAATCCATCATCAATTGATAACTCCGACCTCATGTCGCGCCGACTCCACCAGGGGCCGCCATTCGGCGCGGATGTCGGGCGGCAGCTCCAGCTCGTCGAACAGCTCGACGAGCAGCACGCCGTCGACGTGGTCGAGCAGTTCCTGCGGCCCGCCCTCGCACACCAGCGTGGTGTAGGCGGCCCGCCGCTGGTCGCGGTCGGCCAGGTCGTGAACGCGACCGCGCAGCCGCACGACGCCCAGCGCCGCCGTGACCGGCAGCCGCCGCAGCCGGCTCGGCACGTGGAACGTGCGCCCGTCGCCCGTCACGCGCACGGCGAACTCGACCTTCGCCTCCAGCACCAGCCGGAACCCGGCGGCGTCGAGAATGCGCCCTGCCGTCTCCAGCGTCGGCGACTTCCTGCCGTGCTCGTAGGCCGACAGCGTCGTGCGCGACGTGCCGCTCACGCTGGCCAGGGCCTTCTGGTTGAGGCTCGCGGCGTGCCTGGCCTGCTTGAACAGCAGGCCGCCGCGCTCGGCCCAGAGCGCGACCTCCTGCCGCAGCGCCCGCTCCACCGGCGAAGAGCCCATGTCGCACCTCCGATCAGTATCCGGTTGGATACTGTACGCCATGATGGCCCTATGTGACCAGTGGATCGCGGAAAGTCAGGCGCGCAACTCGAGCATCGTGATCTCGGGCGGAGCTCCCACGCGCACCGGCGGCCCCCAGAACCCGGCGCCCCTGGTCACATAGACCGGCACGCCGTCGACCGTGGCCAGCCCCGACACGACCGGCTGCTGCAACCCCACCACCAGGTTGAACGGCGCGAGCTGACCGCCGTGCGTGTGCCCCGACAGCTGCAGGTCGACGCCGTGACGGGCGGCCTCGGCGACCTGGATGGGCTGGTGCGCGAGCAGGACGGTGCTCCTGCCGGCCTCGCGCCCGCCGAGCGCCTTGTCGAAATCCGGCGGGTCGCCCGCATCCACCCCGCCGACGTCGTTGACCCCGGCCAGATCGAGCACGGCGCCCTGGTGCCTGATCTCCACACGTTCGTTGCGCAGCGAGCGTACGCCGAGCTCCGCGAGCTCCTCGATCCACTCGCCGGGACCTCCGGACACGTAGTACTCATGATTGCCGGTCACGAAATAGGCCCCGTAGCGGGACTCCAGGTCCTTGAGCGGCCGGGCCAGCGGCCCCAGCTCGGCGACCGGGCCGTCCACCAGGTCGCCCACGATCGCCACCACGTCGGCCTCCAGGCCGTTGATCATGCGGACGATGCGCTCGGTGTGCCGCAGCCCCGTCAACGGCCCCAGATGGACGTCGCTCACCACGGCGAACCGCAGGCCGCTGAGCCGGGGATCCAGCTTCGGCAGCGCGACCCTGACCCGCTCGGTCACGGGGTCGCCCAGAGCGGTCGTCACGCCGTACCCGACCGTGCCCAGCGCACCCACGCCGGCGACCGCGGCGGTGGCCCGCCCCAGGAAGAGCCGCCTGCTCATCGGGGCCGCCTCCGCCGCGGGAGGGGCGACCGGCTCGTCCTCGGCGGGCCCGCCGGCCCCGGCCAGGACCGGCACCGGCTCAGGAGTCGCGCTCCGCGACGCGGCCCGGCGCAACAACAACGCCGCCACGGCCCGCGGGATCTCCAGCACGACCAGGATGACCACCAGGTAGAACATCACCGCCACCCAGAGGTAACCCGGCCAGGCGAGCCAATGCCCCCACTCCACCCGCGAGCCTGCGAACGCGGCCACGACGAGCAGCACCAAGCCCACCAGGCCCCAGGTCAGCGCCCTGCGCGACCGCCCGGGGCCCGTCGTCGAGCGCACCATCCGGTGCCACAGATAAAAATGCGCGAGCCCGACGAGGCTCAGAAACATCAGGACGAACACACCCTGATGCTACTTACGATTTGGTGGCCGGCTTCTTCGCGGGTGCCTTTTTCGCGGGCGCCTTCCTGGACGACTTCTTCGGCGCGGGAGCCCGCTCACGACGCTCGGCCAGCAGCTCCGCCGCCCGCTCGATCGTGATGTCCTCGACCGCGTCGCCCTTGCGCAACGACGCGTTCGTCTCACCGTCGGTGACGTAGGGGCCGAACCTGCCCTCCTTCACCACGACCGGCCTCTTGGAGTTGGGGTCGTCGCCCAGCTCGCGCAGCGGCGCCGCGGCCGCGGCCCGCCGGCCGCGCTGCTTCGGCTGCGCGAACAGCTCCTTGGCCTGCTCGATGGTGACCGTCAGCAGGTCTTCCTCGGAGGCCAGCGAACGGGAGTCGGTGCCCTTCTTCAGGTAGGGGCCGAACTTGCCGTTGTAGGCCACGACCTCCTCGCCGTCGAGCTCGCCCACGGACCTGGGGATGGACAGCAGCTTGAGCGAGTCCTCGAGCGTGATGGTGTCGAGCGACATCGACTTGAACAGCGAACTCGTACGCGGCTTGGGCGCATCGGCCTTCTTGCGCCGCTTGGGAGCTTCGTCCTCCGCCGGGTCGGGCAGGATCTCCGTCACGTAAGGCCCGTAACGGCCGTCCTTCGCCACGATCGTGTGGCCGGTCACCGGGTCCTTCCCCAGCTCCCTGTCACCCGTCGGCCGCGAGAACAGCTCCTCCGCCTTCTCCGCCGTCAGCTCGTCGGGCGTCATGTCCTCGGGCACGTTGACCCGCGAGCCGTCACGGTCGAGATAGGGGCCGTAGCGTCCGACCCGCAGCACGATGTCGGTGCCCTTCACCGGGAACGAGCTGATCTCCTTGGCGTCGATGTCGCCCAGGTCGGTGACCATCTCCTTCAGGCCCTCGTCGCCGTCGACGCCGTAATAGAAGCGCTGCAGCTCCGGCAGCCGCTCCGCCCGGTCGTTGGCGATGTCGTCGAGCACCTTCTCCATCTCGGCCGTGAAGTCGTAGTCGACCAGGTTGCCGAAATGCTGTTCGAGCAGGTTGACCACCGCGAACGCCAGGAACGACGGCACCAGGGCCGTGCCCTTCTTGAACACGTAGCCGCGGTCGAGGATCGTGCCGATGATCGAGGCGTACGTCGACGGCCGCCCGATCTCGCGATCTTCCAGCTCCTTGACCAGCGACGCCTCGGTGTAGCGGGCGGGCGGCTTGGTCGAGTGGCCGGCCACGTCGAGCCGGGTGGCGGTGAGCGCGTCACCCTCGGCCAGGGCGGGCAGCCGCCTCTCCGAGTCGTCGCGGTCGGTCGACGGGTCGTCCGACCCCTCGACGTACGCCTTGAGGAACCCGTAGAACGTGATCGTCCGCCCCGAGGCGCTGAACTCGACGTCCTCGCCCCCCGACGACCGGCCGGCCACCTTCACTGTGATCGACTCGCCGACCGCGTCCTTCATCTGCGAGGACACCGTGCGCTGCCAGATCAGCTCGTACAGCCGGAACATGTCGCCCGACAGCCCGGTCTCGCCCGGCGTGCGGAACTCCTCACCCGACGGCCTGATCGCCTCGTGCGCCTCCTGCGCGCTCTTCACCTTGCTGGCGTAGACGCGGGGCTTGTCGGGGACGTACGCGGCGCCGTACAGCTTGATCGCCTGTGACCGCGCGGCCGCCACCGCCGTCTCCGACAGCGTGATGCTGTCGGTACGCATGTAGGTGATGAAGCCGTTCTCGTAGAGCCGCTGCGCCACCTGCATGGTGTATTTCGCGGAGAACCCCAGCTTCCTGCTGGCCTCCTGCTGCAGCGTGGTCGTCCTGAACGGCGCGTAGGGCTTGCGGGTGTACGGCTTGCGCTCGACCGATTTGACCCCGAACGAGGAACCCCGCAGCCGGCCCGCCAGCTCGCCCGCGGCGGCCTCGGACAGGTGGAGCACGTCGGCGTTCTTCAGCTGGCCTGTGCTGGCGAAGTCGCGCCCCTGCGCCACCCGCTTGCCGTCGACCACGGTCAGCGTCGCGATGAAGTCGCGCGGCCGCTCCTCCGTCTTGCCGGTGTCGAACAACGCCTGCAGATCCCAGTAGTGGGCAGGCGTGAACGCCATACGGTCGCGCTCGCGCTCCACCACCAGCCGCGTCGCCACCGACTGCACGCGACCCGCCGAAAGGCGCGGCTTGACCTTCTTCCACAGGACGGGGCTGACCTCGTAGCCGTAGAGCCGGTCGAGGATGCGCCGGGTCTCCTGGGCGTCGACGAGGCGCAGGTTGAGGTCGCGCGGGTTGGCCACGGCGTCCTGGATCGCCTGCTGGGTGATCTCGTGGAAGACCATGCGGTGCACGGGGACCTTGGGCTTGAGCACCTCGCGCAGGTGCCAGGCGATCGCCTCGCCCTCGCGGTCCTCGTCAGTGGCCAGATAGAGCTCGTCGGCGTCCTTCAGCAGCTGCCGCAGCTTGTTGACCTGCGATCGCTTGTCGGGGTTGACGACGTACAGCGGCTCGAACTCGTGCTCGACATTCACCCCGAGCCGTGCCCAAGGCGCCCCCTTGAACTTCTCGGGGATGTCGTCGGCCTTCTCCGGCAGATCGCGGATGTGGCCGATGCTCGATTCGACGATGTAGCCGCGCCCGAGGTAGCCCGCGATGGTCTTCGCCTTCGCGGGCGACTCGACTATCACCAGGCGTGTTCCGCCGGCGCTGCCGTTCTTGGCTGGCACGCTGCTTCCTACCTCGCTGTTCGCTAGCTATCCCCCTGCCGGGAGTCGGCACAGACTGAAAAGGTAACCCGACTCGCGGAAATTTCCTTCCCCCCGGGCTACCCACTGGCTTCCGGGTCCACCCACAAGCACGCAGAATAAGGCTCATCGAGCGGCATGGCGCCCTGACTCACTCTGGAGACTAATCGTTGTGCTCGACTACTCCTACATGGATATCTTCATCCCGCGCGACCTCACTCGCGAAGCAGCACGTCAACTGCTGACCGAACACGCAGAGTACGGTCAGTGGGAGCTCGCGCGCGTACGCGTGCACCCCGACGGGAGCCGGCACGTACGCCTGCGCCGGAAGGTCATGCGCGTCCGGCGCACGTTTTGAACCCGGACCTGTTGAACCCGGACCTGTTGAACGCCGACGTGTCGCGCCCGGGCAGGTTGCACCCGGACAGGCTGCATGCGGACAGGTTGTACCCGGACATGGCTTTGCCCGCCCCGGGCCGCGCCCCCGGAACGGGCAAAGCATCTCTCGCTGACCGCTCGCCGGACGCGAGCGTCAGCCGATCTGGTCAGGCGTTGTTACGCGCCTGCGATGTCCTGCTCAGTGCTTGCGGCCCGGACGGAACCGGCGGGCGGTCGCGAACAGGGTCGCCGAGGCGGCGAACAGCCCACCGAGCATGAGGGCGAGCAGCGAGCTGGAGTTCATCCCGGTCACGCCGGCCGGCTGCTCGGCGCTCATCAGGCCCAGGTTTCCGACAGGCAGGTTGCGCGTGGCGGAGGTCACCACGCCGCCGACCGGGGTCGAGGCGACCAGCGACGTCGCCGGAGCGAGCGGGGAGGCGGCGGCGCCGGAGGGCCGGGCGCGACCGGACCTGTCGGCCGGCGTGGCGGCGGACACGGCGGTCCGCTTCGGCTTGGCCGGGGTCACCGCGGTCCGCTTCGGCTTGGCCGGCGTCACGACGGTCCGCTTGGGCGCGGCCGGGGTCTTCGCCTGGGCGGGCAGCCCGGGCAGGCCGGGCACACTCGGCAGGCCGAGCGTACGGGAGGCGTCCTCGACGAGGGGCAGCGAGGTCAGGCCGCCGCCCTGCAGCTTGGCGACGTCGCCGACGCCACCGAAGTCCGGTGTCCCGCCCAGGACCGGCACGGCCGGGATCACGGGCAGCACGCCGCCCTTGGCCGCCGCGGTCTTGGTGGTGGTGCGGGCGAAGTGCTCGTGGCCGCTGAGGCCTCCGTACCCCGGCTTGCCGACGTGCGCCCCGCCGAGGCATCCGGCCGCGGCATCGCCCAGGACGGCCACGGCGTTGCCGCAGACGTTGATCGGCGCCGTGATCGGAGCGATGACCTGGTTGCCGCCGAGAATGCTCGCGTCGCCCGACGTGCGGTTGCCGCCCGTGCCCTTGCCGGGCTCCTTCACGTGGGCCCCGCCCTTGCAGCCGGCGAACGCGCGGCCGACCAGCGCCACGGCGTTGCCGCAGACGTTGACCGGCGCGGTGACCGGGGCGACCGCCTGGTTGCCGGCCAGGATGCCCGCCCGCCCCGAGGTGCGGTTGCCGCCCGTGCCCTTGCCGGAGTTGTGTACGGTGGCGCCACCCGCGCACCCGGCCGTGGCGTTGCCCCCAGCGTTGCCGCAGACGTTGATGGGCAGGCTGATCGGCGCCACGACCTGGTTGCCGCTGCCGACCCCGAACCGGCCGTCGGTGTCGTTGCCCCGCGAGCCCACGTGACGGCCGTGGTGGTAGCCGCGCCCGGGACCGCCGTTGGTGACCGACGACCCGCCCTTGCAGCCCGAGAACGCCCGCCCGACGACCGCCACCGAGTTGCCGCAGATGTTGATCGGGGCGCTGATCGGGGCGACGACCTGGTTGCCGCCGAGAATGCTCGCGTCGCCTGAGGTGCGGTTGCCGCCAGGGCCGCCCTTGCCGGCGTTCTTCACCGTGGCGCCACCCTTGCAGCCCGCCGTCGCGTCGCCGAAGATCGCGACCGCGTTGCCGCAGGCGTTGATCGGGGCGCTGATCGGCGCGTCGACCTGGTTGCCGCCGAGAATGCTCGCGTCGCCCGACGTGCGGTTGCCGCCCGCACCGCCCCTGCCCTGGTTGCGCACCTCTGCGCCGCCCTTGCAACCCGCGTCGGACCTGCCGATCAGCGAGACGGCGTTGCCGCAGGCGTTGACCGGCGCGCTGATCGGCGCGTCGACCTGGTTGCCGCCGAGAATGCTCGCGTCGCCCGACGTGCGGTTGGGGATGCCGCCGCCGCGGTTCACGACCTCGGCGCCGCCTTGCGATGAGGCCTCCGACGAGCCGACCGCCGCGACGGAGTTACCGCTGATGTCGATGGGCAGCGAGATCGGGAGGTCGACCTGGTTGCCGCCGCCGATGGACGCGTCGCCCGAGGTGTCGGCCAGCGCGGTGCCGCTGCCGCCGAACGACATGACGGCCACCGCGAGAAGGGCCGCAGGGGTCGATGCCTTCGCCCACGTACGCATATCAATGCTCCTTGTGGTTCTTGGGGGGATTACCTGAACGGCTCGCGGGCAGCCCGAGGCCGTGCGAGGTTTCGCGCACAGCGGAGACCTCGGATTCGCGAACCAGCTGAACTGACGTGTTCACCCGCCGGCGGAGGGGATCAAAGCCGCGCTCCGCCGCGTTACTCGGAGAAAGGGCCCGGCTGTCGCATTGCCCGCGACGCCTTCCGTCGCGCGTGACCGGCCGGTGCCCGGGTGGGGATCAGTCAGGTGAGAAAGAAGGGTCGTCCGCCGCTGTGCGGACGACGGGGGGCAGCACGTACGCCGGAGGTGCGCGCCGCGCCTCGAGCCGCGGGTCGAACACTGACCTCGCGACATCCCCAGTGGCGGACCCGAAGGGGCCGCTGCCACCGCCGTTTGGCACCAAGCCGTTGGTGTCCAGGATCTGGCCGGCGGTGGACGGTGTCGGCAGGCCAGGATCCTGCTGGCTGTTGAGACCGTCGACCGTGCGCCCCGCCATGGCTTCGGCGTTGTCGGACGCCGAGACGTGGTCAGGGTCGAGGGAGGCGGCCGACGCGCCGACTTCTGTGACCGCGGAGGGGACCGCGGCTGTTTCGGTCGCGGGAAGCCCCGCGGCCGATGTTGCGGACGCTCCCGTCGCCGCGGTGGAGTCCGCGGCCGCAGGAGCGGCGGTGAGCATGCCGAACAGAACAGCGAGCAACCATCCGGCGGCGACCAGGGCGCCGACCGCGGTTGCCCGCATGACGAGCCGACGGGCACCGGCCGCGAACCGCGCCATCCGGTCGACCCGATCGGTGGCCGTGTCCTGCCCTTGGAGAGTCACGGGCAGGCGACGCACAGCGAGGGACTTCTCCCTCGGCTGATGCATCGCCGCGCGCGCCACGTGACCTCCCGACATCCAGAACCGGCCTCAGCGTTGGCGGAGCCGGTCCGTGGACTCACCCCTCAACGGTCCGTAACCGTAGCAGTACCCAAGGTTGTCGCAAGGCCTTTTCACCGTGGCCCCAGAAATTCACCAACGCCACACCTCCCAAACCACCCCCAACTGGGCCAATGCGCTCTGGCGTACGTCATGAGCGACCCATCAGCGACCCCGCTACGGGCCATCACCCGGCATCCCCGCGCCTCCGGATCCACCTTTCGGCAGGAGGCCGGATTCTCGGTATGACGCACTCCTCAGAGTTTGCTAGCCTTACTGAGCCGAAGCGGGATGACGGTCCCGCGTGCAGGCACCAAGTCCGGGTGGCGGAATAGGCAGACGCGCTAGCTTGAGGTGCTAGTGCCCAGTGATGGGCATGGGGGTTCAAGTCCCCCCTCGGACACACACCGCTCGCACATGTGGGGGTTCCGGTTCGATCCGGGCCCTCCACATATTGCTTTTCTGGGTAGTACGTGAGCTTCAGTCCAAGCTGGCTGTAGAGCTGGGCCTTGTCGTCCGGGTCCGCTTCCGAGACCAGCCGGACTAGGTCCCCGACCTCCTCGATCATGGCCCTGATCTCGGCGGCGCTGATGCGTTGTGCGGCTGGGACGGCCTTCAGCTCCCCTTCCAGGCGGGCGCGTTCGCTCTTGGTCTCGTTGATCCACGAGGAGATCTCGGTGGGATCGCCTCCGGCGTCGAGGGCGGATCGGTATTGGTTGAGCTTGCGGTCACACTTCGACACGTTTGCGCAGGTCGATCAGGGCCGCCTTGTTCGGGTCGATCGCCTGCTCGGCCATCGCCGCGATCGTGTGCTCCAACCTGTCCGGGGCGAACGCGGTCCCCAGCCAGCCATCGACCTCATCCAAGATCTCCGACTCGCGCAGGTAGACGACCTTGGGATGGTCGAGGTCGTTGGTGATGGCGTACTGGGCAGGGAAGCGGCACCGGTAGTACGCCTGCCGGTTGTTCCAGTTGCCCTGCATCCGGCGCTCGCAGTAACCGCAGAACAGCACGCCCCGGAAGGCGTACGGACGCCGCGTAGGGTGAGGACGCTGGCTGAATGTGCCCCTGGCACGTGTGGCGAGAATCTCCTGGACCCGCTGATACTCCTCAACACTCACAATCGCGTCATGCACGGGATGCTCCGACCAGATCCACTGGTCCTTGGCGTTCCACCGCTGCTTGGTCGTCGTCCCCAGCGCGACGTTCTCCACGTCCAGCAGGATCTCGTCCTTACGCTGCTTGTTCCACACCTGATGGCCGGTGTAGCGCGGATTGGTGAGGATGACCCGTACGGCGTACTTCGACCATGCCCGCTGATCACGGTGCTTGTTCCGACCGGGATCATTGGCCGACGGCGACAAGATGCCCTGCAGCGTCAGGTCCTCGGCGATGTCCAGGTAGCCCCGGCCCTTGAGGAACTCGCCGTAGATCCACCGCACCACACGCGAGCTGACCGGATCAGCCACCAACCGCCGCAGCCTCCGACCATCCGCCGCCTTACCCGGGTTCGGATGCGGACCGGCGTCTTCGAGGCTGTAGCCGTACGGCGGACGCCCGCCCAGAAACCGTCCCTCGGTCGAGGTGATCGCCGCCATCGCGGCACGTACTCGGATCTTGATGCGGTTCCTCTCCCCCTTCGACAACCCACCGAACACGCCCATGATCATGTCGTGGGCCTCGTTCGCCGGATCGATCGGCCCGCCCACCTCGGGCACCCACAGCGGCACGCCGAAGTGCTCGAACAACGGGAACGTCAAGCTGTACTGATTGCCGTAGAAAGCCCGCTGCGGTTCCCCGATCACGACCGCGTCGAAGCCTCGCAGCGTGTCCTTCAGCTCCTCGATCAGCGCCGCCGCGTGCGGACGCAGCTGCCAGGGAATCGAGCGGGACTTGTCGACGTCGAAGAACTCTGCGACGATCTCCCCGCCTCGCGACTCGATCAGCGCCCGTGCCCGATGCAACTGCCAGGCCCGTGATGCCTCCGGGTCTGGTCGGAAATTAAGACCGTTCGGTAGGCGCACGTCAGTAACCCACCACTGCTCCAGCGTGGGTGATGCTCTTGAGCTGCAAGAATGTGAAGTGTTGATCCCCCAGCGGGGTGCCGGGGATGAGC
>NZ_SMKP01000213.1:0-17179 GCF_004349015.1 Nonomuraea diastatica | reverse complement strand
CCCTTCTCCGTCACGAACGCCCCCACGGCCCCCGCCCCGCCGAAGGCCAGCGCGGTCGCGACGACGTGCGCGAACGACGACGTCCACGAGGGCAGTGACTCGCCGGCCAGCCGGAACGCCACCAGCACCCCGGCCGTCGCCAGCGCCACCCGCCGCCCAGGCCGTACCCCGGCCCGCTCCAGCGCGCGGGCCGACCAGGCGAGCAGGCCCAGCGAGATCAGCACGACGACCCCGACGGCCGGCACCAGGCATCCCCAGTCGTCGCAGCCGACGCCCGCCCACGCCAGGCGTACGGTGGCCCACCACAGCACCCCGAGCGCGGCGCACACCGCGGCAGCCCGCCCCACACGCCCCGTCATGAGCTCATCGTCCCATCAGGACGGCAGGGCAGCCCGGCGTTCGTCCGCCTCCGCTTCGGTGTCGCGCCCCAGGGCCCGCAGGGCAACGGCCCGGTTGGCGTAGAGGTCGGGCTGCGGCTGGAGCTCGATGGCCCGCGACAGGTCCCCGGCGGCGCCCTCCACGTCTCCGGCGGTGAAGCGCAGCACCCCCCGGTTGCCCCAGGCGGCCGCCAGCCGGGGCGCCAGCTCGACGGCCAGGTCCAGCACCAGCCTGGCCTCGGCGAGCCGCCCCGCCGCCGTCTCCAGCTGGCCCAGCACCGTGAGCAGGTGCGGGTTGCCCGGCGCCAGCGCGAGCCCTGCCTGGACGTCTCCCCTGGCCTCGTCGTCCCTGCCGGAGGCGGCCAGCAACCCGGCCCTGTTGATGTAGGCGTCCACGTACGCGGGATCGAGCTCGATCACCCGGCCCAGGTCGGCCAGCGCCCCCTCGACGTCGCCCCGCACGGTACGCAGCTCGGCCCGGTTGTAGTGCGCCTCGGGCAGCGGCGGCCCGGCCCGCATGGCCTGCTCGAAGTCGGCCAGCGCCTCCTCGTGCCGGCCGAGCCCGAACAGCAGGTTCCCCCGCTCCAGGTAGAAGTCGGGGAAGGCCGGGTCCACGGCGATCGCGGCGGCGTAGTCCTCCAGCGCCTCCTTGGTACGCCCGAGCGCGGCCAGCAGCTGGGCCCGGTTCGCCAGCAGCACCATCCGGTGCAGCGGGTGCCGCTCCCCCAGCTCGCCCGCCAGCTCGATGGCCGACTCGACCAGCGACAGCGCGACGTGGAGCCGGCCGTGCCGCAGCTCGATCAGCGCCAGGCCGTTTCGGTCGAAGCCGAGCTTGAATGCCCGCTCCAGGGGGTCGGGCAGGAGCGTGGAGATGGCGATCGCCTCGTTGACCCACCTCCTGGCCCTGACCAGGTCGCGGCGGGCGGGGTCGCGGTGTCGGGCGTCGAGCATGGCGGTGCCGTACGCGCCGGCGGCGTGCATCGCCGGATCCTGGCTGATCTCGCGCACCCGCTCCCACACCGCGAGGGCGTCGGCGGTGCGGTCGAGCCCGCCCAGCGCGGTCGCCGTACGCTGGGCGAAGCGCCACCAGAGCACGCTCCCCGGCTCGGTGCGGGACATGCCGAGCTCGCCCAGCTCGGCGACTGCGTGCAGGAAACCCTCCCGCACGCACCGGTCCACCACGGCCCACAGCTCGTCGGCGTCGCGGCCGTCGGGCGGGTGCGACGGTCCGCCGGAGAACACCGTGATCTCCAGCGTGGCGGGCGGGATCCGCCGCATCATGACGTCGAGCAGCTCGGCGTCCGTGGGATCGGCCTCGGCGACGTTGCTCACCACGAGCGCCCGCCCGGGAGGCACGGCGTCGCGGAAAAACTCCGTGAGCCCGTTGGCCAGCCGCAGCGTGCGCCGGGGCGCGGGTACGAGAATACGTTCCTCCTCTGACAGCTCCGCGTCCATCGTCACGCGCACGGCGGGCACGATCCCGGCCAGCTCGGGCGCGGCGGCCCTGATCTCGATGTCGTGCGCCGCCACGAGGTCGCTGGAGCGTTCCAGAACGGACGGCACCAGGTGCCGTAACAGCGCGGCGGCGACGGTGTACGGGCCACGCGGCCGCCGGTGCCCGTCGATCACCGGCATCAGCAGTCGCGCGAGCCCTGTCCGGACATACGGTTCGCCCGGAACCCTGTGGTGAGACCTCGCCTCGGTCACCCTTGGTGAATGACGCTGGAGGTCCCCGCGAGCCTCACGGTGCCAGGCTTGCGGACGATGATGCGCTTCATGATGCACCTCTCCACTCGGGGGTAATCCCCCATTATTAGGGCACCCCACCGAATAGCAAGATTTATGCTAAATAAGTGGTGGTTTAACGGATAAAACCCACTTGCCTTTTGATTGGCATATGTAACCTATTGGGGGCGAAACCAGCGGGGCAATCCTGTGGTATGCGTACCTTCGGACTGCTCCATCAAGTCGCACAGGCACTTGCCGAGCAGCGTGACCGACTGGCAGCAGCCGGGCCGGGGCAGGTTGCGCGCCCTGACGATGAGGGTGGCCCGCTCGATCAGCCGCTCCAGGCTCGGTTCGCCCCCGCCCTTGAGCGAGCGGGTGTGCCAGGGACACGACGCGACGTCCTCGCAGGCGGTCTTGGCGATGATCGGCGACGGGGCGCCGTCCAGCCGCAGCGGATCCTCCCGTTTGATCCTCAGGTCGGCGAGCCTTGCGGCGGCGGTTCTGGTGGCGGCCACGAGGAGATCACGATGGCCCCGCCCGCGATGCAGGGCGGCGGCCCTGGCCGGCAGCGCGAGCAACATCGCCCCGGCCATCAGCCCGCCCCCGACGACCATGCTCCAGCCCATCGCCTCGTCGAACCAGATCACCGCGATCGCGGCCACCCAGACGGGTTGCGACGACATCAGGATCGCGCTGGGCACGGCGGGCACGTGCACCTGGCCGTACGAGCGGGCCAGGAACCCCAGCGCGCACGAGACCACCGACAGATGCGCCAGGACCGACCAGTCGTGCAGGCCGGTCGGCAACACGATCCCGTCGCGCACGGCGTAGCCGCCCGTGAGGAGCCCGATGGTGAACAGCTGGACCACGGTCAGCGCGTACGCGTGAAAACCCACCCCGCGGTCGGACAGATGCGCGAGCAGGAGCGTGTGGCCGGAGTAGAGGGCGGCGGCGGCCAGCGTGACCCCGAGCGCGAGCACCGAGACCTCATGGTCCTCCACCCCCTGCAGCAGCGTGAACACCATCATGCCGACCAGCGCCAGCACGACCCCGGCCCAGATCCGCCGCGGCACTTTCGCCTTGTGCAGGATGAGCGCCAGAATCGGCGTGATCACCACGCTGCAGCCCACGGCGAACCCGGACACCGCCGAGGGCAGCCCGTGCAGGGCGACCGCCTGCCCGACCTGCCCGACCCCGAACATGACCCCGAGAATGATCCCGTAGACCCACGTCACCCGCGGAAGACCCCTGAGGCAGCCAGGCCGGATGGCGAGCAGCGTCAGCGCCGCGAGCACGTAACGCTCAGCGAGCAGGTCCTCGACCGGTATACGGCCGATGAGATCCTTCATCAGCGGGAAGGCCGACCCCCAGGCGGCGCTGACGAACAACAGAAGCACAGCTCCCAGGAGGGGGCGGGGAGCGGGCAAGACTGCCATGCCCAAAAGCATCTCACTACTATTCGCAGCCGTAGATGTACAGTGAGCAGCCGGTGATGGTCCTCTACAACTCGGTGTTAAGAGCCTCACCCGCGGGTTCGTACTTCCTTATCCACGACAGCGGAATCGGCGATTGCCGCGGATCCGCCAAGCTGATCATCCGCAGCCGCCCCCTGACGAGACTGCCGTACGTCACTCTGCGTGACGAGAAGGGCCGGCGGAGAAGCCACGCCGGCAGCGCCGGAGAACGGCGACCCAAGGAGGGTTCGGCCCCAGGAGGGGGATAAGTGGGACCGTCGGATGAGCGGAGGCGCTAGCGGTCGAGGGGCACGCCGGGGGTCAGCAGTTTCTCGACGTTGACCACGACGAGCCTGCCCACCTTGTGCCGGGAGAGCTCGCGCCACCCGTGGCGAGCGTAGAGCGCCAGCGCGGCCTCCTGGTTGAGCGTGGTGTCGCCTCTGACCCGCTCGAAGCCGAGTTCCACGGCGCGCTGCTGCAGGGTGACGAGCATGGCCTCACCGAAGCCACGCCGCTGGAAATCGGGATGGACGCGCAGCCGGCAGATCTCGGCCGTGCACGTGTCGACGGGTTTCAGCCCGCCCATGGCCATCACGCGGGAGTCGATCTCGCCGACGAGGAAGTCGCCGCCGCAGGCCAGATAGATCTCCTGGATGTGGGGGAAATCGTCGTCGTAATAGACGCCGTCGCCGGGCACCAGGCCCACCTGCGCCAGGCAGATCTGGTGGAGAGTCAGGACGGTGTCGAGATCGGACCATCGGTAGCGCCGGATCTTCAGTTTCATGCGCCCCCCTTCAGCTGGGCCCGCGATCGCCGCAACTCGGCGCGGAAGTCCTCGAGCCCTGGGGCGTTGGCGTCACGGGACGCGATCGCCTGCTCGAGCGCCAGCGCCGGCCGCACGATGAAGTCGGTGAGATATTCGTCGCTCAACAGGCGCAGCGCCTTGATGCCGATCGCCAGCGCCTCATTGACGTCGCCGTCGATCAGCCGGCACTGGGCCTGGTCGAGCCTGATCAGCGTCTGGTCGAGGATGTGGTCCTGGTATTTGGTGAGCGCCTGGCCGAGCACCACCTCTGCCTCGATCGTCTGACCGAGCTTGGTGAGCACGTCGCCCTGGTAGAAGTAGAGCTGCTTCTCGGTGTAGCCGAAAGCGACGTCCTCCTGATCCTCGCTCTTCATGTGGGAGAAGGCGCTGCGCGCCCTCGACAGCGCGCGTTTGGCCTGGTCGACGACCTCTTTCTTGCTGTCGCCCCCCGACATCATGGCCAGCGCCCTGGCCTCGACGACCGGCGCCATGGCCTGCGCGGCGCACGGCATCGAGCCGGCCAGGTCGCGGCTCTTCTTGGCGAGGTTGAGCGCCTCGCGGGCGTCACCGAAGTAGAGGGGGACGAGCGACTCGCGAGCGGTGATCCAGGCGCGCAACGCGCGGTCGCCGGTCTCGTCGGCCGCGGTGCGCCCGGTGCGGAAGAACGAGCGGGCCAGGCGGTGGTCGCCGAGGTTGATCATGATCATGCCACTCAGCCCGGACAGCTGGGCGGCCATCCTGCACAATCGTTCCTGCAGGTCGATGGGCTGGCGGCGGGACATCGCCGTACGGACCGCGCTCAGCTCGAGCAGCACGTCGCACAGCAGTCTCAGGGGGGCCGTCGTCGTGTACTGGCGGCCGAAGCTGAGCGTCGCCTCTTCCCACTGGTCGAGCATCGCGGCGGACACCGTGGCCGAGACGAGCGTCTCGTCCATGCGCCGCCTGATGCCCTCGCACGCTCCGAGCACGACCCCGTCCAGAGCTTTGTTGAGGTTCGTGTCGGTGTGGAGCAGATTTAACATCGTCCGCCGAAGGATGTTCTCGTCCTCCTGCGCCTCCGGGTCGGTGACCATGGGCTGGATGTTGAGCTCGCGCTCCGTCGGCAGCAGCGGCGGCGGGTCCTTGGCCTCGGAGCCGCCGAGTGCCCCCGCCGGCCGGTGCGCGTGGCCGTGGCCGCAGATGCACGGCCCGTCGTAGCCGAGGGCGACGGGCTCGACGCGGTAGACCGTGCACAGGTAGTGGAGATATTCGGGCCCCGGGCGTTTCAGCCCGCTCTCATATGCCGAGAGCAGCGTCTCGCCGATGCCCGGCGTCGGTTTGGAGTCGCGCTCGAACAGGGCCCTGACCTGCTCGATGACATCGGCCAGGGCGATCCCGTAGGACAACCGGTGCGCCTTGATGCGGGTCGTGCTGAACTGTGACGCGCAAGCCTCGTGGATCTCATCCGCGATCTGGGCCGAAGTGCGCCCGGCGGCCAGGCCCTTGGCCCTGATCCGCCGGGCGATCTCCGTTTCCCTGTGCTGTCTGCCGGACATCCCGGCCCCTTCCAAGCAAGTCTCGACCGGTCCGCAACTGGTGACTCAGCGTAGCCCTCAGATTGCTGTGCGCCTACCCATGACTATGAACCAGAGACGACGGGTTTGAAAACGCCCTCAGCCAGCCTACGGTTAAGGATCGTCCTCCCCGGGACTGTTTCTTCTATCCCTTGGGAGAAGAGCAACTCCCTGTAGCCACTCAAGCTCGTTGCGTTCGCCGTTGACATGAGACATCTTTGGCCCACCAGCGGCGATTGGTAGGGAGGACGAACGGTGGGGGACGACGACTTCGAGCACTTGGAGCGACTCGTATCCGAACTGGGCGCTCATGGGTTGCTCGCACGAGTGGTCCAGAGCCAGAGCGGTCGCAGGTTCGTACGGGTCATCAACCCGAACGCGACCAGCCTGTCCGAGAACGTCACCTGCAGGCCGGCCACTGTGTCCGATATGCCGGATTGGTGGTATTGCTGGTCCTGGGGCGAACGGATGCACACGGCCGACGACCCGGCCGGTGCCGCGACGAAAGTCGCGCGCGTGCTAGCCGCCGTGGCGAAATGATCGACGCGGTGGGCCGGGTGGAGCGCAGCCACCGCGGCGCACCGCATCCACGGCGGCCTCACAGGGCCGGCGGAGTGACCGGTGCGGAGGGTCCCACGCATGTGGGGTCCTGGTCACTCCGCCGGTTCTGGCCTCACACCTGACTGCGACCGGTACGGCCCGCACGCCGTACCCGCGAAGCCACCCTCCCGGTCCGCCGGGCGGGTGTTGGGGGGATCCCTCCCGGAACCGGTACGGGACATGCTTCCGGGTGCCTGTCCCTTGCCGGGCCGTCCGTCATCGGAGCGTCGCTCTCTCCCTCCGCGGCCCAGAGAGCCGACGACCCCGTCTTCCCCGGCGTGATGTGACGGCGGGCGGTTCGGTCGGCGGTATTTTTGGATCGCATCGGTCCAAAGAGCCGACCGAACCGCTTCTGGAGGGGGATCCACCTTTGTTACTGCTGGTGACGCCGTCGCCACCGCCCGCCTCACCGTCGAGCGGGCTGCCGGACCCGGAGAAGGTCGTCCAGGACATGGCCGGGATCTGTACCAAGGATCCTGTTTGCTCTACCCTCGTCGGGATGTTCGACAATGCGGTCTGGGCACCCATCGCGGCCAGCGCGATCGTCATCGTGCTGATCATCGTGCTGGCGTTCGTGCTCCGGAAGGTCGCGCACCGGATGATCACGAGAGTGGTCCACCGCGCGGCCGCGAAGAGCTCCATCACCAGCCGCTTCCGCAAGGGCGCCGCCACCGACAGCATCGACGCGCTGCTGCACGAACGCAGGAAGCAGCGGGCCGAGACCATGGGCTCGGTGCTCAAGCACCTCGCCTCGATCGTCATCCTGGGCACCGCGGTGCTGACCGTGCTCGACCGGCTGACGATCCCGATCGCTCCCCTGCTGACCAGCGTCGGCATTCTCGGCGTGGCCATCGGCTTCGGCGCGCAGGAACTGGTGAAGGACTTCATCGCCGGAATGTTCATGCTGCTCGAAGACCAGTACGGCGTGGGCGACGTGATCGACGTGGGCGCCGCGGTCGGCACCGTCGAGACCGTCACCCTGCGCATCACCCGCCTGCGCGACGCCGACGGTCGCGTCTGGTACGTCCGCAACGGCACCATCACCAGGGTCGGCAACGAGTCGCAGGGCTGGTCGCGGGCCTATGTCGACGTGCCGGTGGCCTACGACGCCGACATCGTCAGCGTGCGGGTGCTGCTCGAGCACCTGGCCGAGGAGATCTGGGCCGACCCCGAGCTTCGCGAGAGCAAGATCGTGGAGCAGCCGCAGGTGTTCGGCGTGGAGCAGCTCTCCGACAGCTCGGTGGTGTTCCGCATCACTGCCAAGACGCTGCCCAACGAGCAGGCCGAGGTGGCCAGGGAGATGCGCATCAGGGTCAAGGCGGCCCTCGACGACGCGGGCATCACCATGGTCGCGGGGTGAGCGCGATGCACCACCACCCGAGGCACACCCTAGGCTGGTGAGCGTGACTGAGACCTCCTTCTACGACGCCGTCGGGGGCGAAGAGACCTTCCGGCGCCTCGTTCAGCGCTTCTACGAGGGGGTCGCGGACGACCCGGTGCTGCGGCCGCTCTATCCCGAGCCCGACCTGACGGGGGCGGAAGAGCGGCTGCGGGGCTTCCTGATCCAATACTGGGGCGGCCCCAAGACCTACAGCGAGCAGCGCGGGCACCCCCGCCTGCGCATGCGCCACATGCCGTTCGTGATCGGCGAGATCGAGCGCGACGCCTGGCTGCGGCACATGCGCGACGCGGTCGACTCTCTCGACCTGCCGGACGAGCTGGAGACCCGGCTCTGGGACTATCTGGTCTACGCGGCCCACAGCCTGGTGAACTCACCCTCGTAACGGGGCATGACTCGCCACATGGATATCCCCTGGTGGCGTGATGCCGTCGTCTACGAGATCTACGTTCGCAGCTTCGCCGACGCCTCGGGTGACGGCGTCGGCGACCTGGCCGGGGTGCGCGAGCGCCTGCCCTACCTTCGCGAGCTGGGGGTGGGCGCCATTTGGTTGACGCCGTTCTACCCCTCGCCCATGGCCGACGGCGGCTACGACGTCGCCGACTACCGCGACGTCGACCCGCTGTTCGGCACGCTGCCCGACTTCGACGCGCTGGTCGCCGACGCGCACGACCACGGGCTGCGGGTGATCGTGGACATCGTGCCCAACCACAGCTCCTCCGCCCACCCCTGGTTCCAGGCGGCGCTGCGCGGCGAGGGACGCGAGCGCTACCTCTTCCGCGACCGTACCAACAACTGGCAGTCCACCTTCGGCGGGCCCGCCTGGACGCAGGTCGAGGACGGCCGGCACTACCTGCACCTGTTCGCGCCGGAGCAGCCCGACTTCAACTGGCGCAACCCCGAGGTGCACAGGGAGTTCCTCGACATCCTGCGGTTCTGGCTGGACCGCGGGGTCGACGGGTTCCGCATCGACGTGGCGATGGGGCTCTACAAGGCCGAAGGGCTGCCCGACGTCGGCGACCAATCGTTCAAGGCGGCCTCCCCGGTGTGGGGGCAGCCCGAGGTGCACGGCGTCTACCGCGACTGGCGCAAGGTGCTGGACGGCTATCCGGGCGAGCGCATGGCCGTGGGCGAGGTGTGGACCGACAGCTCCGAGGACCTCGCCCTCTACGTGCGGCCCGACGAACTGCACCAGAGCTTCAACTTCGCCTGGTTGCAGGCGCCCTGGTCGGCGGCGGCGTTCCGGAAGGTGATCGACGACACGCTCTCCACCGTCCCGTTCGCGACGTGGGTGCTCTCCAACCACGACGTCGTACGCCACCGCACCCGCTACGCTGCCGACGACCCTGTCACAGGGCTGGAGCGGGCCAGGGCGGCACTGCTCACGATGCTGGCACTGCCCGGCTCGGCCTACCTCTACCAGGGCGAGGAGCTCGGGCTGCCCGAGGTGAGCGACCTGCCCGACGCGGCCAGGCAGGACCCTGTCTTCTTCCAGTCGAAGGGCGAGCTGCCGGGACGTGACGGGTGCCGGGTGCCGATCCCGTGGACGGTCGATCCGCCCTCCCACGGGTTCGCGCCCGGCGGGGTGCCGCCGTGGTTGCCGCAGCCGGCCGCGTTCGCGGAGCTGAGCGTCGAGAAGCAGGAAGGGGACACCGGATCCACGCTCGAGTTCTACCGGAGGGCCCTGGCCTGCCGCCGTGACCTGGCACGATCCATTCCTTATACGTTGGAGTGGCTGAAGTCTCCCGAGGGAGTGCTTTTCTTCACCCGCGGGCCGCTGATCTGCGCACTCAACTGCGGCGCCCGGCCGGTGCGCCTGCCGGAGCACGACGAGGTGCTGCTGGCGAGCGGGCAGCTGCGGGGTGACCTGCTGCCGCCTGACACCGCCGTGTGGCTGCGCCGCACGTCATAATCGTTCGCCGTCCTCGCCGCGAAAGGGGATGACGGGCAGCGAGAGCAGCGCGCCTCCCAGCCCTGCGGCGAAGGCGGCCCAATATCCGACGTTCGTGATCAGCACGCCGGCCATCGGCGTGACGGCGACGGAGACGACGTTCTGGACGGTGTTGTGGGTGCCGAGCACCCGGCCCGCCCACGTGGGCCCGGCGAGCTCGCCCGCCGTCAGGTAGGCGAGCCCGTTGCCGGCCACGGTCATCACCGCGGCCACCGCGAGCGTGGCGGGCCCGAGCCAGGTGCCCGAGAGCGTGCCGGTCACCAGCAGCGCCATCACGCCCAGGTTGCAGATCGTGATCAGCAGCAGGGGCCGCATGCGCAGGCCGACCCTGTCGGACCAGCGGCCGGCCGCGACGCGCACCACGGCCCCGGCGATCGCCGCCACGCCGAACAGCCGGCCGGCCGCCACCTCGTCCCATCCGTACAGGCGTACGAGGCAGGTCACGCCGTACGTGGTGACCACGATCTGCGGCACCACGTGCAGGGCGCTGGTGGCGTGCACCCGCCACAACGCCGGCTGCCGGTACGGCGAGCCCTGCGGCCCCGCGCCCGACCTGGAGATCGCGCGCGGCGGCTCGGCCAGGAAGATCGCGGCCAGCACGGCGGCCAACAGGCTCACGCCGGCGCACACGAACAGCACGCCGGCCAGGCCGCGCGCCTGCGCGATGGGCGGCAGCACGAACGCCCCGGCGGCCATGCCGAGGGTGAAGGAGACCTGGCGCACTCCCATGGCGAGGCCGCGCTCCGGCGGTTCGAACCAGCGCAGCACGATGCGCCCGCCGCCGACCATCGCGGCCGAGCCCCCGGCCCCGGCCAGGGCCAGCAGCCCGATCACCGCCCAGACTTCGCCGACGAACGCGCCGGCGGCGAACAGCACGGCGGCCAGCCCCACGCCGGTGCCCAGGATCAGCCGCTCGCCGTGCCGGTCGGCCAGCGCGCCCCAGGCCACGAGCGCGAACAGGACGCCCACGGAGGGGGCGTTCGCCATGATCCCCGCCACGGCCAGCGGAACCCCGAAATGTCGCTCTATCTCGGGAATGACGAGGGGAAGGCCGAACAGTCCCAGCGTGACACTCGCGTGGGCGTTGACCCCCAGCGCCAGCATCAGCCAGCGTTTCATGCGGAGAAACGTTTGAGGTACGCCAGTTCGCTCTCCGAGAGCCGGCGCGGGGCGGCCCGCTCGACGTCGTAGGCCGCGAGCACGGACGTGGCGGTGGCGTAGGCCGCGTCGTCGTCGCGGATCTCGTACGCGAGGGTGAAGCGCACCGCCCTGATCTCCGTCACCCACGTCTCGACGCGCACCGGCTCCGCGCGGAAGCCGAGCGGGCGGTGGTAGTCGATCTCGTGCCGGGTGACCACCAGGCCCTTGAACGGATCGTCACCCGCGTTGTACGGATCGATGTGGAACATGCCGAAACGGGCGTCCTCCAGGTAGTCGAGGAAGCGCACGTTGTTCACGTGCCCCTGGGAGTCGACGTCGGCGAATCTCACCGTTCGGGGGTAGAGGTGGCGCTGGGCCGGGGTGCGTTCAACCACGCCAGTCACCGTACCCGCCCCGGTCAGGGGGCTCTGCGCCGGGCCAGGCAGGCGAGCACGGTCAGCACGGAGACGGTGGCCATGGCGGCGAGCGCCCAGCGGTAGCCGGTCACGAGCTGCTCGACCGCGCCGCTGTGCAGGTGCGAGAGCATGCCCGCGAACACCTGCTCGTGCAGCGCGGATGGGAGCGGCGCGGTGATGATCGACAGGACCAGGCCGGTGCCCACCACGTTCCCCGTGTTCTGCAGCATGAGCCGCATGGCGTTGACGATGCCGAGCCGCGCCGAGGGCAGGCCATCCAGGATGGCGGTGGTGTTGGAGGGCATGAACACGCCCGAGCCGAGCCCGATCAGCACCAGCCCCGCCGCCACCGCCGCGTACGGCATCGTCGAGGACATCACCACCAGCATGACCACCAGCCCGCAGGTGGTCACCGAGGCCCCGGCCACGGCCAGCGTGCGGGCGCTCATCAGGCGCTGCAGGAAACCCGAAACCACCGACGCGGTCATCGCCGCGATGGCCAGCGGCAACACCTTCAGCCCTGCCTGTACGGGATCGTCGCCGCGCACCGCCTGGAAGTAGAGCGCGACGAGGAACACCATGCCCATGCGCGCGACGGCGTTGAGGAACGACGCGAGCGTGCCGAAGGAGAAGGCCCGGTCGCGGAACAGGCCCAGGTCCACGACCGGGTGCGCGGCCCGCCGCTCCCTGACCAGGAACAACGGCAGCCCCACGGCGAAGCACGCGAGCCCGGCCAGCACCACCGGGTGCCCCCAGCCGAGCCGGGTGAACTCCGACAACGCCAGCAGCAGCCCGCCCAGGGTGACCAGCACCAGCACGCTCCCGGGCAGGTCGAGCCCGCGGTCGCGGCGGTCGGGGACGGTCTCGCGCAACACGAGCGCGCCCCACACCAGGCAGATCACCCCGATCGGCACGTTGAACCAGAACACCCAGCGCCAGCCGAGACCGTCGGCCAGCACCCCGCCCAGCGTCGGCCCGATCAACCCGGCGATCGAGAACGAGGCCACGTAGACCCCCATGCCCTCTCCCAGCCGCTCGCGCGGGAACGCGTCGCTGACCAGGGCGGCGCTGTTGGTGAGCAGCATGGCGGCCCCCGCCGCCTGGACCACCCGCATGGCCACGATCACCCACGCGTTCGGCGCCAGGCCCGCCAGCAGCGCGGCCACCGTGTACGTCGCCAGCCCGATCAGGTACATCCGGCGCCGGCCGAACAGATCCGCCAGCCGCCCGAACACCACCATGAGCACGGTCGTGGTCAACTGGAAGCCGAGGAGGATCCAGCCCGCGGCCGTCGCGTCGGCGCCGGTGTGCCTGACGATCTCGGGCAGGGCGACGTTCATCGCGCTGCCGCCGAGACCGGTCAGCACGCTCGCCAGGCTTACGACCGACAAGGTTCGCCACGCATGGCCTAAAGGGGTCGCAGCCGGCAAGGGCCTGTCCTTTCTAGATTTTGATACTAGAATTCTATTCGCATCGTCAGCCGGTCAACGAGCGAGGTGTCGGGATGGGCGGGATCGTCGAAGGTCGCGTGGTGATCGTCACAGGTGCGGCCAGGGGCATCGGGCGGGGGCACGCGCTCGAGTTCGCCAGGCAAGGGGCGAAGGTGGTGGTCAACGACCTGGGCGCCGAGGTCGACGGCACCGGCTCGTCCGGGGCGGCCGCCGAGGTGGTGGCGGAGATCGAGGCCATGGGCGGCCAGGCCGTCGTCAACGGTGCGGACGTCTCCGACTTCGACGGCGCCGAGCGGCTGATCCGCTCGGCCGTCGACCACTTCGGCGGCCTCGACGTGCTGGTCAACAACGCGGGCATCCTGCGGGACCGGATGCTCGTCAACATGACGCCCGAGGAATGGGACGCGGTGATCAGGGTGCACCTCCGGGGCACCTTCGCGCCGCTGCGCCATGCCGCCGCCTATTGGAGGGCCAAGGCGAATTCGGGCGAACACGTGGATGCCCGGATCATCAACACCACCTCGTCCTCCGGCATCTACGGTAACCCGGGTCAGGGCAACTACGGCGCCGCCAAGGCCGGCATCGCGGGCCTCACCGTCATCGCGGCCAAGGAGCTGGAGCGCTACGGCGTGACCGTGAACGCCGTAGCCCCCGCCGCGCTGACCCGCATGACCGAGAACCTCATGCCCGCCGGCGTCACGGGCGCCGACCCCGACGACATCGCGCCCCTGGTGGTCTGGCTGTCCAGCGCCGAGGCCCGCGGCGTCACCGGCCGGGTGTTCAACATGCGCGGGGGCGCGATCAGCGTCGCCGAGGGCTGGCACGCGGGGCCGGGCGTCGACAAGGGCTCCCGGTGGGAGCCGGCCGAGCTGGGCGGCGTCATCCCCGCCCTGGTCGACAAGGCCGCGCCCAACGCGATGACCAACGGCCGCATCCCCGGACGGGAGGACTGACATGCCGCTCGACCACTCCCTCATCGGTGTCGAGGGCCCGGCCCGCGAGCGCACCTGGACCGCCAAGGACACCATGCTGTACGCGCTCGGCGTCGGCGCGGGCACCTCGGAGCTGGAGTTCACCACGGAGAAGGGGCAGCGGGTGCTGCCGACGTTCGCGGTGCTGGCCGCGCAGTCGCCGGGGCGGCGGCTGGGCGACTTCGACCCGGCCCTGCTGGTCCACGCCGAGCAGGGCTTCGAGCTGCGCGGGGAGCTGCCCCCCGCGGGCGGCGTGCGGACGACCTCGAAGGTGACCGGCATCTACGACAAGGGCTCGGGCGCGCTGGTGACCTCCGAGGCGCGGGCCGTGGACCTCGACACGGGCGAGCCGGTCATCTCCAGCCGCAGCGCGGTGTTCATCAGGGGCGAGGGCGGCTTCGGCGGCGACCGGGGGCCGCGCGACGCGTGGGCGCTGCCGGACCGGGCGCCCGACCACAAGGTGACGTACCCGACGGTGCCGGAGCAGGCGCTGCTCTACCGGCTCTCCGGTGACGTCAACCCGCTGCACAGCGACCCCGAGTTCGCCGCCAGGGCGGGCTTCGACCGGCCGATCCTCCATGGGCTCTGCACGTACGGCGTGACCGGGCGGGCGCTGCTGCACGCCGTGGCCGGGTCGGACCCCGGCCGTTTCCGGGCGATGTCGGGGCGCTTCACCAGCCCCGTCTTCCCCGGGGAGTCGCTCACGGTGTCGATCTGGGTGGACGGCGAGGACGTGCGCTTCAGGACCGCAAAGGACGACGGCACCGTGGTGATCGACCGCGGCCGCGCCACGGTCAGTCGTCGGTGAAGTCTTTGAGGGGGTCGAGGCGGCGGATCAGCTTCATCGCCGCCTCGATCACCTCTCTGGCCTCCTCCTCCGTGTCTGAGGTGGCGACCTCGCGGGCGGCCTCGCCGATGATGCTGGTCAGCACCGCCACGGTGAACCGGGCGAGCGCGTCGCCTCCGGCCCCGAGCAGGACGGCGTTCTGGCGCACCCACTCCCTGCCCCGCGTGCGGCGCAGCAGCTCGAAGCCCGGCGGCCCGTCGCCGTCGATGAACAGCCTGACCAGGTCGCGCCGCTCCCACACCCCGTCGAGGTAGGCGCGGGCGCCGGCGATGAGCAGCTCGACCGGGTCGTCGACGCCGGACTTCCTGGCCTTGGCCACGCTGGCGGCCGACGCCTGCTCGTGCGCCGCCTGATGGTCTTCGTAGAGGGCCAGGAAGAGCTCGGTCTTGCCGCCGAAGTGATGGTAGAGGCTGCCGACGCTGGACCCGGCGCGAGCGACCACCTCGGCGACGTTGGACTCGGCGAAGCCGTGCTCGCTGAAGACCTCGCGAGCCGCCTGCAGCATGCTTTTGCGGGTCTGGGCCGTACGGCTCCACTCCCACGAGGACTTCCGTGCCATGCGGGTCATCCTACCGCGTCAATTCTAGAATTTCATTCTTGACACGATGCCCCATCGGCTAGAACCTCTTCCTAGAGAAGCATTCTAGAAATTCCAGGAGCCGGCCGTGGACTTCTCACTCGCCACCGAGGAACGCCAGATCCGCGACACCGTACGGTCCTTCGTGGAGAAGGAGGTCATGCCGCTGGAGCCCGAGGTCCTGCGCAACGAGCGCGAGGACCGCCCGGCGCTGGACGCGGACGTCCTGCGCGACCTGCGGGCCAAGGCCAGGAAGTCGGGCTTCTGGGGCATCAACACCCCCGAGGAGTACGGCGGCGCCGCCCTCGGCCCGATCATGTCCGCGATCATCGCCATGGAGCTCGGCAGGACGTTCGTGCCGTTTTCGTTCGGCGGCAGCGCCGACAACATCCTCTACGCGGGCACCGAGGAGCAGAAGCGCCGCTACCTGCTCCCCACCATCGAGGGCGAGCGCCGCTCCTGCTTCGCGATCACCGAGCCGGGCGCGGGCTCCGACGCCCGCAACATCCGCACCCGCGCCGTCAGGGACGGCGCCGAGTGGATCGTCAACGGCGAGAAGACCTTCATCACGGGAGGCAACGAGGCCGACTTCGTCATGGTGTTCGCCGTGGCCGAGCCGTACGGGGTGACGTGCTTCCTGGTGGACCGGGACATGGGCTGGCGCTCCGAGCCGATCCCCACCATGGGACAGTGGGGCCCCGCCTCGCTGGTGTTCGAGGACGTACGGGTGCCGGAGGAGAACATCCTGGGCGAGCCGGGCAGAGGCTTCGAGCTGGCCATGGAGTGGATCGGGCAGGGACGCTACATGATCCCGGCCCGCGCCATCGGCTCCGCGGAGCGCATGCTGAAGATGGCCGTCGACTACGCCACGATCCGCAAGTCCATGGGGCGGGCGATCGCGGAGTACCAGGCCATCCAGTGGATGATCGCCGACTCCCAGGTCGAGATCGAGGCGGCGAAGTGGCTGACGTTGTACGCGGCGTGGCGGGTGCGGGAAGGGCTGGACGCGCGGCACGCCTCGTCGATCGCCAAGCTCAACGGGGCCGTGATGGCGAACCAGGTGGTCGACCGGGTGCTGCAGATCCACGGGGGCATGGGGTACACGAAGGAACTGCCGATCGAGCGGTGGTACCGGGAGTTGCGGCTGCTGCGCATCTTCGAGGGGACCGACGAGATCCAGCGGCGCACGATCGCGCGCAACCTGATCAAGGGGCACGCGAGGCTCGGCCTGATCGGGGAATGATCGCATGACGGTGCAGCCGGCTGGCCTCGCACACCGCCCGGGCGCACACGGGAGCGCTCGTCGGCGACGACGGCGTCATCGACGCGGCGCTGCGCCGGCTGGGCGTGATCAGGGTGCGGTCGCTGGAGGATCTCATCATCACCGCCGGGCTGCTGGCCTCAACGGGGCCGCTGCCCGGAAGGCGCGTCGGCGTCGTCACCCCGTCCGGCGGGGCCTCGGAGATCATCGCGGACCGGGCCGAGGACGAAGGGCTGGAGCTGCCGCCGTTCGCACCCGAGACGGTGGAGCGGCTGGCGGAGATCGTCCCGCCGTTCGGCACCGTGCAGAACCCGCTCGACGTCACCGGCTACGTGCTCATCGACCGCACCCTGCTCGGCCGCGCGCTGGAGGCGGTGAGCGCCGACCCCGGTCATGCTGCTGTCGGAGCCGCCCCGCGTCGCGCCGCCCGACCCCGCTCCCGCGTTCGCCCTCTACGCGGCCAGCGCCGAGCGGATGGCCGCCTCGCCCGTGCCGGTCGTGGTGGTGAGCAACGTCCTCACCGACGTCACGGAGTTCGGGCGGCGGGTGCAGCAGGAGAGCGGCTTCCCGTACGTCGCGGGCGGTATCGAACACGGGCTGCACGCCATCGGCGCGGCGGTGCGCTGGTCGGAGGCGCGCGGCCGGCTGA
>NZ_SMKP01000212.1:0-17292 GCF_004349015.1 Nonomuraea diastatica | reverse complement strand
GGGTGCGTGTGGGGCAGTGCCCGCGCGGGCGGGCACGCGTGGCTCCCCGGCCCGTGCCCCGGGCGAGACCGGTCCGCGTCCCCTCGCTTACCCCGGCCCCTTCGCCCAGTCCCACGCGCTCCGCGTCGGGGTGGGCCGGCGCGCGGCGTCCCCTTCCGCCGCCGGGCCGCCGCGACAACCCTCTGGGCGGCGTTCTGCTCACCGTGGTGCTGGTGACCGCCATCACCTCGACGACGGCCGTGGCGTTCCGCTCCCGCCGGTGATCAGCCGTCCTGCGTGAGCGCCTTGGCGCGGATCTCCAGCGTGGCGCGCAGGTCGGCCGCTTCCCCGGCCGCCTTGGCCGTGTCGGCGTCCGCATTGAGGCCGTACGCCTTGAGCGCCTGGTCCAGCAGGGCCGTGGCGGTGCCGCCGGCCAGCAGGTCGCGGGAGAGGGCGGCGTGCTCCCGCTCGTAGAGCTTCTTGAAACCGGCGTCCTCGAGGAACCTCTCCTTCAGCGCGTGGCCCCCGCCGCGCGCCCCGCCGGGACGCCGGACGTCCGGCTGCTGGTCCGCGGGCGGGCGGACGCGCTGACCCGCCTGCTCGCCGGGCTCGGGCCGGGTGGCGCGGTCGCCTCCGCCGCCGGGGCTCCTCATGCCGATGGCGTCGTCGGGGCCGGCTGTGGCGTCCCCTCTCAGCGCGAGGTTCATGTCCCAGCTGATCACCCTGAACCGCTTCGTGCCCAGGTCGTACCAGAGGTAGTAGTTGTGGCCGGGGCCCGCCATGTCGTCGAAGTTCAGCACGATGTTCTGCAGGGCCGCGTAGCGGGCGAACGACACGACGTCCAGCCGCTCGGCCAGTCCCGACGCGAACTCCTCGTCCGAGGCCTGCTCCACCCACCTGACCAGGTCGATGACCGGTTGCAGGTCGCGCTCGCCCACCAGGTTGACCTGCTTGAAGTCGTCGACGTACGCGGTCTGGTCCTCGCCCTGGTAGGCGAAGTCCCCGGAGGCGAGCGACTTGTAGAGCACGCCGTGGCCGAGCCGCTCGGCGTACCCCTCGTCCAGATACTCGACCAGGAGGCGGGGAGCCGACCGCCGGCCGTTGACGGAGAAGGACGTGTAGGCCGACCGCTGGGAGGGCTCGTCCGCCGCGCCGACCAGGGCGATGGCCACGGCCTCGTTGAGCACGGCCGCCGAACCCATGGCGGGACGCACGGCCAGCTGGGAGTGCCCCTGGTAGCGGCGGTCCTCGACGAACTCGTCGAAGCTGATCAGCCACGGCAGGTTCTCCGGCTCCTCGGCCTTCAACGCCGCGCCGGACCCTCCACGCCGGCGGGCGTCCTCCTGCCGTCCGTCTCCCGGCGGCTGGACGCCCTCGGGGGGCTCGCCGCCGGGCGGGCGGAAACCCTCTGGCGGGTTCCCGCGGCCGGACGTGGTGCGCGGCCGGGTCTGCCCCTTCCACGTCAGCCCCTGCAGGGTCGAGTTGCCCTTGAGCCGGATGCCCACGCTCGGGATCGTGGTCCCGTCGATGGTCAGGTCGGCCTCGACGTACTTCTTGTCGCCGTCCTTGAAGTACTCCGCCAGCATGGCCTGGTAGCCCTCCTCCCGGAACGTGAGCGTCACCTCGTGCGGCGTGGCGGCGTCGAACAACTCCTTGGACCCGGCGAGATCCCGGACGACGACGCCGGCCGAGGCGGTTCGCACGCTGGTGACGTACGGGCGGACGGTGCCGCTGCCGAAGACGCCATAGCAGGCGGCAAGGAACGCCACGCACGTCGCCACGAGCCTCCAGTGGTGCCGGAGCCTGACGGGGATGCGGTGTCTGAGCCGGGCCATGGCTACAGGTCGCTCTGGTCGTAGCCGGTCAGCACCGTGACCGACTGGCCGTGGTTGCGCTCCCGCAGCCCGGAGACGAGGTCGGCGGGCTCGCTGCCCTTCTTGATCCGGACGGTGTACATCAGCTCGGTCAGCGCGCCGGCCCTGATCGACTCCATGCTGACCAGCTCGAACTCGTCAGTGTGCCGGACCAGGACGTCCTGGACGGCGTGCGTGTAGTCCTCGTCCGACGGCACCTGCACCTTGACGACCTGGCGGCGGACGTTCAGCTGGAACCAGTTGAACCTGCTCATGATCATGATGATCAGCGAGATCGCCACGGCGGCCACCACGGCCAGCAGGTAGAAGCGGGTGCCGACGGCCATGCCGACCCCCATCACCAGGAAGATGAACCCGACGTCCCTGGTCTCCTTGATCGCGTTGCGGAACCGCACCACCGACAGGGCGCCCACCAGGGCGAAGGCGCGGGCGATGTTCGAGCCGACGACCAGCATGATCAGCGAGATCAGCATGCCGAGGACGACCAGCGTCTGAACGTAGGACTGGCTGTAGGAGACGTTGCGGTGCGTCGCCCGGTACACCCAGCCGATCATGGCGCTGAGCACGAACGACAGCGACATCGCGATCGCGATGTCGGCCACGCTGAACGTGCCGGACAGGTCCTGGAAGGAGAAGTCCATGGGGTCATGCCTCCGCGGGGGCGGTCAGGGCCGACGGGAGTCCGGGGTCCAGGTCGTGGCCGGGGATGTGGAAGATCGAGCGTGGCGCGAGCCCGTGCGCCTCCACGCTCTGGCAGTACTTGGAGAGCCGCACCACCTGCAGGTTCCGTTCGGCGGTCAGGTCGGTGAGCCAGGAGGGGACGCGCTCGTTGGCCTTGACCTCCATGATCGTTTTCCCGGGCGGGACGATGAACCGGTTCGCGGCGTCCGCGCCCAGGTGGAAGTCCCGGTCGCGCCCGCGTACGCGCTGGTCGAAGGTGACCCGCAGGCCCACGTCCGCGCCCCGCCCGACGTAGGCGTGCCGCTGGTAGCCGGTCATCGCGGTGGCGCGCAGGTCGAGCCGGCAGACCAGGTCGAGCACCTCCTCCAGGAAGCCCCGCTCGGACGGCTCGTGCCCCACCTGCTGCCGCCCGTCGCACAGGCGCAGGGCGTCCCGGTACGGCAGGCGTACCCGGCGCTTCTGCGTGACCCGGTTGACCCGCTGCTTGATCTCGACGTGGACCGGGGTCTCGCCGGTCACCGCGAAGCGGTCGCCGTAGTGGCGGATGCGCAGCTTCCTGCGGAACCTGAGGCCCTCGATCTTCTCCCAGTAGAAGCGCAGCCGGCGGGTGTCGTAGTAGACGCTCCAGACGCCGTAGCCGCCGTCGCCGCTGTGGCTGTCGCGGTCGAGCACGTTCTCCATCTCGGCGCGCAGCTCGCGGGCGGCGGCGGCGTCGACGAGATATTTGATCTCGTACCTGTTGAACGCGTGCAGCCGGCGGGGGGCGCGCAGCGCGTGCCCCGCCTCGCCGGGGGCGCCGGGCGCCGATACCTCGGGCCGGCGTGCGGAGACGGGGCGCCTGCGGAATCTTCGCAGCATGTCTCTCCCTTCGTGTCAGCCCAAAGGGGACAGCAACAACCTGGGAATAGTGTGTGAACCCTGTCGCACCGGGGGATGAACGCGCGTGCCGTGGCCCCCGTCAGGCGTTCCCGTGGCCCTCGACCGGCCCCTCTACCGGCATGACGACGCGGAAGGTGGTGCCGTCGCCGCTGCGCGCCTCGATGCGGCCGCCGTGCGCCTCGACCAGCGCCGCCGCGATGGCCAGCCCCAGGCCGGTGCCGCCGCTGTCGCGGGAACGGGCGGCGTCGGCCCGGTAGAAGCGGTCGAAGACGTGCGGCAGATGCTCCGCCGCGATGCCCGGCCCCGCGTCGTGCACCTCGATGACCGCCGCCCGCCCGGTCACCTGAGCCCCCGCCCACGCGGCCGCGCCCGTGTCCGTTGTCCCGGACCCCGCCGCCGCGTCCTCTCCCGGTGTCCGGGCCGTGGCCTGCGTCTCCGTGCCGGCCTCGCCGACGGTCACCCGGACCGCCGTGCCCTCGGAGGTGTGGGCCACGGCGTTGCCGACCAGGTTGGCGACCACCTGGTGCAGACGGTGCTCGTCGCCCGTCACCCGTACCGGCCGCTCATCCAGGACCAGCTCGATCGACCGTCCAGGCGCGCGGGCCCGCGCACCGTGCACCACGTCGCCCACGACGACGTGCAGGTCCACCTCCGTCAGGTCGAGCGCCCGCTCCTGGTCCAGCCGCGCCAGCAGCAGCAGGTCCTCCACCAGCACGCCCATCCGCTCGGCCTCCCCCTCGATGCGGCTCAGGATGCGCGCCACGGCGGGATCCGGCTCGCGGTCACCGTGCCGGTACAGCTCGGCGAACCCCCGGATGGACGTCAGCGGCGTGCGCAGCTCGTGCGAGGCGTCGGCGAGGAAGCGGCGCAGCCGCTGCTCCGAGCGTTCGCGCTGGCGCAGGGCCTCGCCGAGGCGGCCGAGCATGATGTTGAGCGCGTGCCCCAGCCGCCCGGTCTCCGTGCGCGGGTCGCTGTCGGAGACCCGCCGGTCGAGCTCGCCGCCCGCGATCGCGGTGGCGGTGCGTTCCATCCGGGTCAGCGGGCGCAGGCCGAGCCGTACGACCGCCAGCGCCACCGCGCCCAGGAGCACCAGCACCAGCGCGCCTGCCGCCACCTCGATGATCAGCAGCTGCCGCACCGTGCTCCTGGCCGCCTCCAACGACATCGACACCACCGCGCGGTTGCCGTCGGGGAGGGCCACCACGAGCGCGCGCCAGTCGGCGTCCCCCGACCTGCCGGCCACGGTGAAGGGGCGCGGCGGGAGGGCGGCGACGGTGCCCGCGGGGACGTCCGGCCCGTCGGCGGGGCGAGGGCCCGCGCGGAGGGGCGCTCCCGACGGTTCGTGGAAGTCCACCCGGAACTGGCTGGGCAACTCCACCTCGCCCCTGCGCGGCGGCCGCACGCCAGGGGGCGGCGGCCGTCCCCTGCCGAACGTGGCCGCGAAGGCGGTGAGCTGCGTGTCCACCCGAGACAGCAGCGAGCGGTCGAGCAGGATCACCCCCGCCGTCGCGAACACCGCCAGAGCCGCCGCCGACAACCCGAGCAGGGCGGCCAGCAGCCGGTGACGCAGCGGCCAGGCCGGTGCGATCGGCCTCATCGGCTCCGTTCCAGCAGGCTCTGGTCGCGCAGCGAGTAGCCGACGCCGCGCAACGTGTGGATCAGCGGCGGGCCCGCCACGTCGATCTTGCGGCGCAGGTAGCTGATGTAGGACTCCACGATCCGGCTGTCGGCGCCGAAACCCTGGTCCCACACCCGGTCGAGGATCTGCGGCTTGCTGACGACCCGCTCCGCGTTGATCATCAGGTAGCGCAGCAGCGCGAACTCCGTCGGCGACAGGTGCACGGGGCGTCCGGCCCGCCGTACGACGTGGGTCTCCTCATCCAGCTCCAGGTCGGCGTAGCGGAGCAGCCCGTCCTCGTGCGCCTGCTCACGAGGGCTCGTACGGCGCAGGATGGCGCGGATGCGCAGCACGACCTCCTCCAGGCTGAACGGCTTGGTGACGTAGTCGTCGCCGCCCGCCGTCAGCCCTGCGATCCGGTCGGCCACCGTGTCGCGCGCCGTCAGGAACAACACCGGCGGCCCGCCGCCGTCCGGCCGCAGCCGCTGCGCCACCGCGAACCCGTTGAGATCGGGCAGCATCACGTCCAGCACGATCAGGTCGGGACGCTCCTCGCCGACGCGCGCCAGCGCCTGCGTGCCCGAGGCGGCCGTACGCACCTCGAAACCGTTCAGTTCCAGGGCGTCGAGGAGCAGCTCGCGGATGTTGGGTTCGTCGTCGACCACGAGGACCACGGGGTTGCCGGCGGTGCGGGGGCTCGGTGCGTCCATGCGGGCTGTTGTATCCGGTCTGCCTGGGTTTTGTGTGAGAGCAGCCTATGGCGGATATTCGCGTGCTCCGTCCCCCCGCCCCGTGCCACACTGGCCGCCGGACCGGCGGTGATCAGGGGGGTGCGATGGCCGACGAAGAGATGCTGGCCGGAGGCGGCGTCAACCACGTGGTCAGGGTCGGCGCCACCGTGCGCAGGCCGACCGGCCCCTGGACGCCGGCCGTGCACGCCCTGCTCGACCACCTGGCGGCCCGCGGGTTCACCGGGGCACCCAGGAGCCACGGCATCGACGACCAGGGCCGCGAGATCCTCGACTTCGTGCCGGGCCGGATCGCCGACTACCCGCTGCCCGGCTGGGCGCGCTCCGACGACGCCTTGGTGGCGGCCGGTGAGCTGCTGCGCCGCTACCACGACGCCACCGCCGGCTTCCCGGATCCCGCCGGCGCCGTCTGGTATTTCCCGCCGGTGAGCCCGGCCGAGGTGATCTGCCACGGTGACGTCGCCACGTACAACTGCGTGTTCCGCGAGGGGCTGCCGGTCGCGTTCATCGACTTCGACACCGCCCACCCGGGGCCGCGCGTCTGGGACGTGTCCTACGCGGCCTACCGGTTCGTGCCGCTCGGCGACCCCCGGCACGCCGACGCCCGCCCGGTCGAGGAGCAGGCGCGGCGGCTGCGCCTGTTCGCCGACGCGTACGCGCTCGGCGCCGACGACCGCGGCGCGCTCGTCGAGACCGCGCGGGCCCGCCTGGAGCACCTGATCCGTCATATGCACGAGCGGGCGGCCGCGGGCGACGGGGCCTTCGCCGGCCACGTCGCCCGCGGCGACGACGTCTACTACCGGCGCGACATCGCCCACCTCACGCGGCACGAGGCCGCACTCCGGCGGGCGGTGGCCGGTGACCTCACTTGCCGAAGCCCACGGTCAGACCGCTGAGCAGCTGGCGGCGGCCCACGATGTAGAGGATCAGGATGGGCAGCGTGGTGAGCACCACTGACGCGAGCACCGCGGGCACGTTGATGCTGTACTGGCCCTGGAACGACCAGAGCGCCAGCGGTAGCGTGCGCCTGTCGGGGCTCTGCGTGAGCACCAGCGGCAGCAGGAAGCCGTTCCAGATCGTCAGCGCGTTGTAGATCGTCACCGTCACCACGGCCGGCCGCGTCAGCGGGAACGCCAGTCGCCAGAGCATCGCCGTCTCGCTCGCGCCGTCCAGGCGCATCGAGTCGAACAGCTCCTTGGGCACGTCGCGGATGAAGTTGGACAACACCAGCACTGAAAGGGGGATCGCGAACGCGATCGACGGCAGGATCAGCGCCAGCAGCGTGTCGTAGAGGTGCAGCCGGATGATGATCAGATAGACGGGGATGATCGTGGCCTGCAGCGGGATGGCCAGCCCCATGAGGAAGAGCGAGTTCGTGAACCTCAGGAAACGGCTCCTGCCGCCCCGGATGATCGCGTACGACGCCATGAAGGAGATGAGCACCGCGGGGATCACCGCGCCCAGCGTGACGACCACGCTGTTGACGAAGTACAGAGGGAAGTCCGACTCGATGACCATCACGTAGTTGGCCAGCGTCGGCTCGCCGGGCGGCACCAGCGGGTTCTCGGCGTAGTAGTTGCTCTGCGACTTGAAGCTGGTGATGACGATCCAGTAGATCGGCACGACCACGACCGCCAGCCAGATCCAGGAAGCCAGGCCCGCCAGCCAGTTGGGCCGGCCCCTGGGCTTGTTGCGGCGCCGGTGCCGCGGCTCGGGCCCGCCGATGACCTTGGGCTTCGTGGTGAGCGTGGACGCCATGATCAGGCCCCTTCGAGCTGGCTGTGGCTTGCGTCGCGGCCGCCTAGCCGGCGCAGCACCAGCGCCAGCACGAGCCCCACGAGCACGAGGATGACCGCGATCACACTGGCCAGGCCCATCTGGCTGGCCTGCCATCCGCGCACGTACATGTCCAGGGCGAGCACCCTCGTGGCGTCTCCGGGCCCGCCCGCGGTCAGCACGAAGATCAGGTCGAAGAAGGTCAGCGACCCGACGACCATGAGCGTCGAGGACGTGATGATCGTGTACTTCAGCTGCGGCAGGGTGATGGAGAAGAACTTGCGTACCCGGCCGGCGCCGTCGAGCTCGGCGGCCTCGTACATGGAGCGGGGGATCTGGCGTACGCCGCCCTGGTAGATCAGCGAATGGAACGGGATGAACTGCCAGGACACCACGAAGATCACCACGCCGAACGCGAGGAACGGATCCCCGAGCCAGTCCTGCACGAGCAGCGGGATCTGCAGCCCCGCGCCGAGCCCGAAGTTCGGGTCGAGCAGCGCCTTGTAGGCGATCGCGATGGCCGCGGAGCTGAGCAGCAGCGGGATGAAGTACACCACCGACAGGACCGCGCGGTAGCGGTGGTGGTTGGCGAGGAACGTGCCCAGCAGGATGCTGGCCGGCGTCTGCACCGCCCAGGACAGGGCCATCACGAGGAACGTCACCCACAGCGCGTGCGGCAGCCCCGGATCCGCGAGCACGGTCGCCCAGCTGTCGCCGCCCGCGAAGTGGATGTCGCCGAGTCCGTCCCACGAGGTGAAGCTGAGCACGAGGACGCCGAGCAGCGGAATCAGCCCGAAACCGGTGAAGAACAGCAGCGCCGGCACGGTCATCCACGCGAGCGAGCCGCCACGGCCCTTTCGCTTGGGGGCCGTGGCGGAGGTCGCGAGCGCGCTCACTTGCCGATGACCGCGTTCATGTTGGTGGCGAACTCCTTCGGGGAGATCGACAGCTGGAACAACTTGGCGATGTTGTCCAGCAGCACCTCGGCGGCCGTCGGGCTGAGCGCCTGGTCCCACGACTGGGCGAACGTCTTGGCGTTGACGGCGATGTTGTAGACGAAGTTGAGGAACTCGGCGTCGTCGGAGGAGGCGAACTCCTTGTCGGCGCCCTTGACGATCGGCACCGCGCCGGTCGCCACCCACTCCTTCACCGCCTGGTCGCCCATCAGCTCGGTGGCGAAGAACTTCTTGGCGATCTCTTTCTGCTCGGGCGTCGCCTTGGAGGAGATCGACATGTACTGGCCGGGGTTGCCGACGGTGTTGGTCGGATCGCCCTTGCCGCCGTCGATCGGCGGGAAGTTGATGTAGCCGAGGTTGCCGCCGGAGACGAAGTCGCCGCCGTCCTGCTTCATGCTGCCGTACGTCCAGCCGCCGTGCAGCATCATCGCGGCCTTGCCGGTGTAGAGCAGCGCCTGGTCGGCGTTGGAGTCGGCGGTGATCGAGGAGAAGCCCTTGATGAACCCGTCGGCCTTGATCAGCTCCTGCATCCTGCCCAGGGCGTCGATGGCGACGGGGTTGTTCCAGGCGTCCTTCTCCGCGTCGAACACGGCCTGGAACACCTCGGGGCCGCCCAAGCGGTCGAAGAGGAACTCCAGCCACATCATGTTGGTCCAGCGCGACTGGCCGCCGAGGGCGAACGGTGCGATGCCCTTGGCGTTGAACTTGGGCACCAGGTCCATGATGTCGCCCCATGACTGGGGCGGCTGCGCGCCGATCTTGTCGAAGGCCCGCTTGTCGTAGTAGAGGACGATCGGCTGCATCGTCTCGCAGGGCATCGCGTAGATCTTGTCGTCGATCGTGGCGGCGCCGAAGGAGGAGGGGAACAGCCGGTCCTTGAGCGTGGCGTTCTGGTCGAACCACGAGGTGAGGTCCTCGACCTGGCCCGCCTGGACGTAGCTGCGCAGCGTGCCGCCGCCCCAGCCCCAGATGAGCGTGGGGGCCTGACCGGCGCCGATGGCCGTCTTGATCTTGGTCTTGAACGCGTCGTTCTGGAAGGTCGTCCCCGCGATCTGGCCGTTGGGGTTGGCCTTGTTGAACCGTTCAACGGTCCTGGTGCGCACGCCCTCCTGCGGCTGCGTCGACAGGTACCAATAAGTAGCGCCGCCGCCACCGTCACCACTGGTGGTGCCGGGCCTGGTCGGGCCCGAGCTGCCACAGGCGGCAAGCGCGGCTCCCAGGGGCAGGCCCATGGAGAGGCTGAGAAAAGTGCGGCGAGACGTTGTCCTTGGCTCCACGGGGATCTCCGTACTCGAACGTCGCGGTCTCTGGCCGCGGCTCGTTGGTCATCGGATGCGGTGGCCGGCGGTCGTGGATCGGCGTCCTCGGGACGCCACTGGTCCACTCCTCCTTGAGTCAGCTCTCCGAAACATTTTCGACATGACCGCGGGTTTCGCCAATCTAGGTTTCGGCCAAAGGTGTGTCAAGACCCGCCGCGGAGCGAACAGATTACGGTCCGGCCAAGGCCCGTGTACAGTACTTTGGCGCGGGCTACCGCTGGTCCACCGGGCCTTCGGAAAATCCGTGCCGAGATCGTCGGCGATCCTCGAAATGTTTCGAAAGGTCTCCGACACAAACGCACTTCTTGAGGAGAGCACCTGATGACGGCTCTAGAGCGGACACCTGAGGCGGACCGGGCCCTCCGTCCGTGGCAGGACCCGGCGCTTCCCGTCGCCGACCGAGTCGACGCCCTCCTCGCAGAGCTGACCCTGGAGGAGAAGATCGGCCAGCTCGGCAGCCGGTGGATCGGCAACGACATGCCGGAGCCCGACGAGCCGCAGCCCGGCGCCGAGTCCCTGAACGTCGCGCCCATGCAGGACGTCTTCGCCGCCTCCGGCGCCGTCCCGCTGGAGGAGGCCGCGCGCCACGGGCTCGGCCACCTCACCCGCGTGTACGGCAGCGCCCCCGTGACCACGGCGGAGGGCGCCGCCGAGGTGGTCCGGCTGCAGCGGGTGGTGGTCGCGAGATCCCGGCTCGGCATCCCCGCGATCGTCCACGAGGAGTGCCTGACCGGCTTCACCGGGTACGGCGCGACCGTCTACCCCGCGGCCATCGCCTGGGGAGCCACCTTCGACCCCGGCCTGGTCGAGCGGATGGCCGCGGCCATCGGGCGCGACATGGCCGCCCTGGGCGTGCACCAGGGCCTGTCCCCGGTGCTCGACGTCGTGCGCGACTACCGGTGGGGGCGGGTCGAGGAGACGATGGGGGAGGACCCGTACCTCGTGGCGATGCTCGGCACCGCCTACGTCCGCGGGCTCGAGAGCGCCGGCGTCATCGCCACGCTCAAACACTTCGCCGGCTACTCCGCCTCGCGGGCGGCCCGCAACCACGGGCCCGTGCCGATGGGCCGCCGCGAGCTGATGGACATGATCCTGCCGCCGTTCGAGACGGCCATCGCGCTCGGCGGCGCCCGCTCGGTGATGAACTCCTACGCCGACGTCGACGGCGTCCCCGCCGGGGCCGACCCCTGGCTGCTGACCGAGCTGTTGCGCGACGAGTGGGGGTTCACCGGCACCGTCGTCTCCGACTACTGGGCGGTCCCGTTCCTGGCGACGATGCACGAGGTCGCCGCCGACACCGACGAGGCCGGCGTGCAGGCGCTCACCGCGGGCGTCGACGTCGAGCTGCCCGACACGCTCGGCTTCGGCGAGCACCTGGCCGAGCGGGTCAGGAGCGGCGGCCTTCCCGAGTCGCTGATCGACCGGGCCGCCCGCCGCCTGCTCACCCAGAAGGCCGAGCTCGGGCTGCTCGACCACGACTGGACACCGGAGCGCTCGGTCGCCGCGGCCGAAGGCGTCGATCTCGACTCGCCCGGCAACCGCGCCCTGGCCAGGGAGCTGGCCGAGCGTTCGGTCGTCCTGCTGGACGGCGGAGACGTCCTGCCGCTGCTCGGCGAGGGCCGCCAGGGCCCGCGCAGCGTCGCCGTGGTCGGCCCCGCCGCGCACGACCCGCGCACGTTCATGGGCTGCTACGCCTTCCCCAACCACGTCCTGCCCCGCCATCCCGGCCTCGGGCTGGGCATCGAGGCGCCCACCGTGCTCGACGCGCTGCGCGAGGAGCTGCCCGGCGCCGAGATCTGCCACGAACGCGGGTGCGACGTGCGCGGTGACGACCGCTCCGGCTTCGCCGCCGCGGTGGCTGCCGCGCGCGGCTCCGACCTGTGCGTCGCCGTCGTGGGTGACCTGGCCGGGCTGTTCGGCCAGGGCACCTCGGGCGAGGGCTGCGACGCCGACGACCTGCGGCTTCCCGGCGTGCAGGCCGACCTGCTCGCCGAGCTGGCCGCCACGGGCACGCCGGTCGTCGTGGTCGTGGTCTCGGGGCGCCCGTACGCGCTGGGGGAGGTGCACGCCGCGGCCGCCGCGCTCGTCCAGGCGTTCATGCCCGGCGAGGAGGGAGGGCCGGCGATCGCCGGCGTGTTGTCCGGACGCATCCAGCCCGGCGGCCGGCTGCCCGTGCAGATCCCGCGCGGGCACGGCGGGCAGCCGGGCACCTACCTGCAGCCGCCTCTGGGGGCCAACAGCAAGGGCATCAGCAACCTCGACCCGACCCCGCTGTTCCCCTTCGGCCACGGCGCCTCCTACACCACCTTCGAGGTCGGCGACCTGCTGATCAGCGACGCCGAGGTGCCCACCGACGGAGAGTTCACGGTGTCGGTGAACGTCCGCAACACCGGCGGCCGGGCAGGCGAGGAGGTCGTCCAGCTCTACCTGCACGACGTCGTCGGCCAGGTGACCAGGCCGGTGCGGCAGCTGGCCGGGTTCGCCCGCGTGCGGCTGGAGCCCGGCGAGAGCACCGGCGTGCGCTTCCACGTGCACGCCGACCGCACCGCCTTCACCGGCCGCGACCTGCGCAGGATCGTCGAGCCAGGCGAGGTCGAGGTGCTCGTCGGCACCTCGGCCGCCGACCTGCCGTGCCGCGGCAGCGTACGCCTGACCGGCCCCCTGCGCTACCCGGGCCCCGGACGGCGGCTCGTGACACCCGTTGACGTCGGCCCCGGCGCCGGGCAAGGGGGTGCAGATGCCGGCCAGTCCTAGGCGGGCCACACTCGCGACCGTCGCCGCCTCGGCGGGCGTGTCGGTCGCGACCGTGTCGAAGGTGCTCAACGGCCGCAGCGACGTCGCGCCCGCCACCCGCTCGCTGGTGGAGGCGCTGCTGCGGCAGCACGACTACGTCGCCCCCAGCCCGCGCAGAGGCGAGGTCGCCGGGCGGGGCAGCGTCGAGCTGCAGTTCGACGCCGACCTCAACGCCTACTCGACCGAGATCATCCAGGGGGCGGTGGCCGCCGCGGCGGAGGCCGGCGTCGGGGTCGTGGTCAGCATCAGGCGTGCCGACCGCACCGCCGCCTGGGCCCGCGGCCTGGCCGCCGCCGGCCGCCGGGCGCTGATCGCGGTCACCAGCGAGCTGACCACCGGGCAGCTCGCCGCGCTGGCCAGGGCCCGGCTGCCGCTCGTCCTCATCGACCCGCTCAACCTGCCGCGCGCCCGCGTGACCAGCATCGGGTCGACGAACTTCGCCGGCGGCCTGGCGGCCACCCACCACTTGCTCTCGCTCGGCCACCGGCGCATCGCCTACGTCGGGGGCCCGGCGGCCGCGGCCTGCAACCAGGCCCGGCTGCACGGCTACCGCGCCGCCATGGAGGCCGAAGGCACACCCGTGCTGCCGGGCTACGTGCAGACCGGGCACTTCCGCTACCACGACGGCGTGACGGGCGGCGCGGCCGTGCTCGACCTGCCGCGCGCCCCGACGGCGATCTTCGCGGCCAGCGACGAGACCGCGCTCGGCATCATGGAGGCCGCCCGGGCGCGCGGGCTGCGCATCCCTGAAGACCTCAGCATCGTCGGGTTCGACGACACCCAGATCGCCCAGATGGCCTCACCGCCGCTCACCACCGTCCGGCAGCCGCTGCGCGAGATGGGCGGCGTGGCCCTCCGCACGGCGCTACGCCTGGCGGCGGAGGAGAAGATCGACTCCCACCACGTCGAGCTCGCGACCAGCCTCGTGGTCCGGGGCTCCACGGCCCGCGTCGCGCCCGCCTGAAGGCCATGGCCAGGCTGGCGGCGCGGGGCCGTGACCTTTGGTGACCTGGGTGCGGTGCCGGACGGTGGCGAAGGCCGACTCGATCGGATCGGTCGTGCGCAGATGCCGCCAGTGCTCGGCCGGATAGTCGTAGAAGGCCAGCAGTTCCTCGGCGTCATCGACGATCTTGGCAACCGCCTTCGGGGAACTTGGCCTCGTAGGCGGCCTCGTAGGCGGCGACCGCGGACTTCCCGGTGGGCGAGATCTCTCCCGACATGCTTCCGTCCTGGTCCTGTCGAGCCTCGCCGCGCGACGCAGGCAGCGGCGCGAGAAGAAGAATAACGCTGTATCGCGACATGGGGGTTCCGGCTGGGCCCATCACGGAGCGTTGATGGTCAGCGTCCATTCACGCTTCCCGACTGCGCCGGTACTGTTGGGGGCTGCTCCCGCGTTCTCGTTTGAACGCGGTGCTCAGTGCGGAGGCGCTCGCGTAGCCGACCTGGCTGGCCACGGCGGCGATAGTGGTGTCCGGTTCGTGGAGCAGGTCTGCGGCGGTGTCCAGTCGCCAGCCGGTGAGATAGGCCATCGGGGGCTCGCCAACCAGGTCGGTGAACCGGCGAGCCAGACCTGCGCGGGAGACACCGGCTCTGGCTGCCAGCGCGGCGACGGTCCACGGGTGGGCGGGATCTTTGTGGAGCAGCCGGAGCGTAGGGCCGATCACGGGATCGGCGAGCGCGCGGTACCAGGCCGGGGCCTCGGCCTCGGGGCGCGCGAACCAGGTCCGGAGAGTGGTGACGAGCAGGAGATCCAGTAGTCGGTCCAGGACGACCTGCTGGCCGGCTTCCTCCTTGGTGATTTCTTCGGTGAGCATGCCGATCAGCGGGGAGGAGGGCTGAGCGTCGTGTGGGACGACGAGAAGGGGCTGCAGTGTGCGAAGAAGCCGGTGACTGATCTCGCCGCTCATCTGGTACTTGCCGATCAGCATCACAGCCGCCCTGTCGGGGTCGCCGGTGCCCCAAGTGCGCGGGCCGAGGTCGATGACCTCGCTCAGGTGCTCGCCGGTGGGGGTGGTGCGCCGCGGGCCGGGGTGGATGACGACCTGAACGGGCGTCGAGGGCTCGTCGGCGAAGGTGTACGGGGCCGGTCCGCGCATGATCGCGACGTCCCCGGGAAGCAGGCGCACCGCGTCGCCGTCGTTGGGGATCACCCAGGCCGTGCCGCGTGTGAGGGCCACGATGCTCAGTGGTGCCTGGTCCTGGACACGCACCGACCAGGGCGGGCTCAAGACGGAACGCAGGATGAAGGCGCTGCGGGCTCTTGGACCGACCAGGAGACCGGACAGTGCGTCCATGGGTGCCAGTTTAGACGTACAAGCACGCAATTGAGCGATTTAATTATTCAATGTCTGGTCCTGGTGGCGTGTACTGGCAGCATGACGCAAACACAGCACGGAAGGACGCTGGTTCTCGCGGGGACGGGTAAGACCGGACGTCGCGTGGTGGCCAGGCTGGTGTCGCGGGATCTGCCGGTAAGGATCGGCTCCCGCAGCGGTACACCGCCCTTCGACTGGCATGACCCAACCACCTGGGAGCGCGCCCTGTACGGTGTGCGGTCGGTGTACGTGGCCTACCACCCGGACGCCGGCTTCCCCGGGGCCGCGCAGGCCGTCGGTTCGTTCTCCGACCTCGCGGTGCGTTGCGGCGTGCGGCGGCTGGTGCTGCTGGCAGACCGCGGTGCAAATGAAGCGGAGCGCTGCGAGCAGGCGGTGCGCACCTGCGGCGCGGAATGGACCATCGTGCGCACCGGCTTCATCTCCCAGAACTTCAGCGAAGACGTCTTGACCGACGCGATCAAGGCAGGGGTGGTGGCCCTGCCGGCAGGCGATGTGGCCGAGCCGTTCACCGACGCCGAAGACATCGCCGACGTCGCGGCAGCGGCACTGGTCGAAGATGGCCACACCGGCGAGACCTACGAAGTGACAGGACCACGACTGCTGACATTCACCGACGCGGTCGCCGAGATCGCACGGCAGACGGGGCGCACGATCCGTTACGTGCCGGTCAGTAAGAAGCAGTTCGCCACCACCTTGACCGAACACGGAACACCGGAACGTTTCGCCGGACCGCTGGCAGATCTCATGGCCGAGGTCTTCGACGGCCGCAGGGCCCACCTCGCCGACGGCGTCTACCGCGCCCTCGGACGGGGGCCCAGAGACTTCACCGACTACGTCCACGAGGCCGCCCGCACCGGGGTTTGGACGGTCATGGGGCCGCCGTCGGGGAGTGGACCGGCAGGCCGAGGATCATCGTGAGGCCTCCTCCTGGGTTTCCTCGGGTACGAGGGTGCCGCCCATGGCCTCGGTGAGCCCGCGAAAGCGCGAGGTCCAGGCCGACGCCGGTGCCGTTGTCGCGGTCGCGGGGCTTGAGCGGCAACCGAACGGCCAGTGCCGTTCACGAGCCCGCGGGGAGCGCGCTATCGCCACTGGCCGTTCCGATGCAGGTGGCCTGGTTACTGGTCCGGCTTGGCCTGGCCAGGTCGCGCTACAGGCGGAACAGCTCCGGCACCGTCAGGACGTCGCCGTCCGACGCTACGAACGGCAGGCCGCACCAGGTCAATCCGCATCGGGAAGATCGTGGGCGTGGAAATGGTTGCCCCTGTTCGTGGAGGAGAGCGAGGTCGTGGTGATCGGCGCCGGGCAGGCAGGGCTGTCCAGCGCGTACTTCCTGCGCCGGCTCGGTTTCGAGCCGGTCGTGCTGGACGCGGCGGAAGGGCCAGGAGGAGCGTGGCGGCACCGTTCGCCCACGCTGACCATGGACAAGGTGCACGGCATCTTCGACCTGCCCGGCCTGCGCCGCCCGCCGGACACCGCGGGCCGGCGGCCGGCCGCCGAGGTGGTGCCCGGTTACTACGCGCACTACGAGCGCGAGCAGGGGCTGGAGGTGCTCCGGCCGGTCAGGGTCGCCTCCGTGCGCCGCGGGCCGGGCGGCCGGCTGGTGGTCGGGACCGACGCGGGGGAGTGGGCGGCCAGAGCCGTGGTCAACGCGACCGGCACCTGGACGCGACCTTACTGGCCGTACTATCCGGGAGCCGCCGGATTCCGCGGGCGCGCGCTCCACTACGTGAGCTACCGCGGGCCGGCGGAGTTCGCCGGGCGGCACGTGGCCGTCGTGGGCGGCGGCGCCTCGGCGACGCACGTGTTGTCCGAGACGGCCGGGGTCGCCGCCACGACGGCGTGGTTCACCCGCCGCCCGCCCCAGTTCAGGGACGACTTCGACGAGGACACCAGGCGGGAGGTCGTGGCGATGGTCGACGAGCGCGTGCGCGCCGGACTGCCGCCGCAGAGCGTCGTCGGCGTCACCGGCCTCCCCTACACCTCGGTCGTGCGCGAGGCGCTCGCCAAGGGCGCGCTCGACCGCCTGCCGATGTTCGACCGCATCACCGAGCACGGGGTCGCGTGGAATGGCGGGCGGACCCTCGAGGCAGACACCATCATCTGGGCCACCGGCTTCCGCTCGGCCCTCGACCACCTCGGACCCCTGCGCCTCAGGGAGCCGGGCGGCGGCATCATGGTGGACGGGACCCAGGTGGTCAAGGAGCCCGCGCTCCAGCTCGTCGGCTACGGCCCGTCCGCCAGCACGATCGGCGCCAACCGCGCAGGCCGCACGGCCGCCCGCAACGTCCGCGACCACCTCGCCACCACCCCAGCCCGCCCAGCCGCCTAAGAC
>NZ_SMKP01000211.1:0-17411 GCF_004349015.1 Nonomuraea diastatica | reverse complement strand
CGCGTCGACGATGTAGTACGTGCCGAGCGCCGGCCCGACGGGCCCGATGAGCGTCAGCGCCACCCCGGCCACGCCCGCCAGCCCCGACCCGATGAAGAAGGTCAGCATGTCCACCCGGCCGGTGTCGATGCCGCTGGTCGCGGCCAGCCGCCGGTTCTGCACGACGGCCTGGGTCCTGCGGCCGAGCCCGGTGCGGGTGAGATACGCCCAGACGGCGACCACCCCGGCCACCGCCAGCCCCATGATGAACAGCCGGTTGTAGGGCAGGAGGCCCACCCCTCCCGCCAGCCACGAGGGGGCGGGCACCTGCACGTTGGGCGCGCCGAACAGGTCCCGGGCGAGCTGCTGCAGCACCAGGCTGACGCCCCAGGTGAGCAGCAGCGTGTCCAGCGGGCGGCCGTAGAAGTGCCGGATGGCGACCCGCTCCAGGATCAGCCCCATGGCCCCGGCGACCAGGAACGCCACCGGCAGCGCCGGCACGAGGTCGCCCAGCAGGAACGCGGTGTACGCCCCGGCCATGATGAACTCGCCGTGCGCCATGTTGATCACGCCCATCTGCCCGAACGTGAACGTGAGCCCGAGCGCGATGAGCAGCAGCACCGCCCCGATCGACAACCCGATCGGCAGCTGGTTGACGAAGGCGGACATCACTGGCCGGCCAGCCCGGCCGCCCACGGGTAGCCCTTGAGGTAGGGGTCGGGTTTGATCGGCTCGCCGGAGTCCCACACCTGCTTGATCAGCCCGTCGGGCTGGACGATGCCGATGCGGGCGGTCTTGTACAGGTGCTGGCTCTCGCCGTCGATGGTGACCAGGCCCTCGGGGCGTTCGAGCGCGATGCCGCCCGCGGCCTTCCTGACCGCCTCGACACCGGTCGTGCCTGCCTTCTTGACGGCCTCGGCCCACAGGTAGACGGCGTTGTAGCCGGCCTCCATGGGGTCGCTGGTGACCTTGTCCTGTCCGTACTTGGCCTTGTACGCCTTGACGAACGCCTTGTTGGCGGGGGTGTCGGTGGTCTGGTAGTAGTTCCAGGCGACCGGCTGGCCGACGACGTTGTCCACGCCGATGCCGGTGACCTCCTCCTCGGCGATGCTCACCGACAACACGGGCATGCTCTCCGCCGTGGCGCCCGCGCTCTTGAGCTGCTTGAAGAACGCGACGTTCGAGTCACCGTTGAGGGTGTTGAAGACGGCGTCCGGCTTGGCCTGCACGACCTTGTTGACCAGTGTGGAGTATTCGGTGTGGCCGAGCGGGGTGTACTCCTCACCGAGGATCTCCATGCCGTTCGCGGCCGCGTACGCCTTGATGATCTTGTTGGCGGTGCGGGGGAAGACGTAGTCGCTGCCCACCAGGAACAACCGCTTCTTGCCCTGTTCCTTCAGGTAGTCGAGGCCGGGGATGATCTGCTGGTTGGTGGTGGCCCCCGTGTAGAAGATGTACGGCGAGCTCTCCAGCCCTTCGTACTGCACCGGATACCACAGCAGGGCCTTGTAGCGTTCGAAGACCGGGAGCATCGCCTTCCTGCTGGCCGACGTCCAGCCGCCGAAGACGGTGGCGACCTTGTCCTGCCTGATCAGTTTCGTGGCCTTCTCGGCGAACGTGGGCCAGTCGGAGGCGCCGTCCTCCACCACGGGGACGAGTTGTTTGCCGAGCACGCCGCCGGCCTTGTTGATCTCCTCGATGGCGAGCAGTTCGGCGTCGCGCACGGTGACCTCGCTGATGGCCATCGTGCCGCTGAGCGAGTGGAGGATGCCGACCTTGATCCCTTTGGCGTCGGCGGCCGGCCGGGCGTCCGATCCGCAGGCCGCAAGGGATAACAGGAGTATCGCGGAGACAATCGGGCGGGAGATGCGCACAGCCGTTCCTTCCTGCCGACCGGTACTGCGAGAAAGGTGACTCCGCGAGATTTCGCAGGAAGATCCCGCGTGTTAAGAGGCGATTGCCGGACGTTCACAAGCGCACATATTTCGACATACGGCGGTTCAGCGTGAGGGCGAAACCGACCCGACATCACGCGGCAACAACCAGGAAACGGCCGGTTCTTATGGTCCGGCCATGCGGCTAACCCCACACGAGCAGGAACGGCTGCTCATCCACGTCGCCGCCGGGGTGGCGCGCGAGCGGCAGGCCAGGGGCCTGCGGCTCAACCACCCCGAGGCCACCGCCGTCATCGCGTCGTTCCTCATGGAGGGCGCCAGAGACGGGCGCAGCGTCGCCGACCTGATGGAGGCCGGGCGGTCGGTGCTCGACCGCGCCGACGTCATGGACGGCGTGCCGGAGATGCTGGAGAGCGTGCAGATCGAGGCCACGTTCCCCGACGGCACGAAGCTGGTCACCGTGCACAGGCCGATCCCGTGATCCCGGGCGAATACGCCCACCCCGAGGGCGCGATCGAGCTCAACCCGGGGCGCGAGCGGGTGACGGTGCGGGTGGTCAATACCGCCGACCGGCCAGTACAGGTGGGCTCCCACTACCATTTCGCGGCCGCCAACCCGGGGCTGGAGTTCGACAGGAAGGCGGCCTGGGGGATGCGGCTCGACGTGCCGTCGGGGACGGCGATGAGGTTCGAGCCCGGCGTCGAGCGCGATGTGACGCTGGTGCCGATCGCGGGCGGCCGGGTCGTGCCGGGCCTGCGGCAGGAGTGGGCGGGGCCGCTCGATGGGTGACGGATCGATGGCTGACGGGGCCCGCATCTCGCGCGCCCGTTATGCGGCGCTCTACGGGCCCACCACCGGCGACCGGATCCGGCTGGCCGACACCGACCTGTTCATCGAGGTCACCGAGGACCGCGCGATGGGCCCCGCGGGGGCCGGCGAGGAGGCCGTCTTCGGCGGCGGCAAGGTCATCCGCGAGTCGATGGGCCAGGCGCGGGCCACCCGCGCGGAGGGCGCGGCCGACCTGGTCATCACCGGCGCGGTCATCCTCGACCACTGGGGCGTGGTGAAGGCCGACGTCGGCGTCCGCGACGGCCGCGTATACGCCATCGGCAAGGCGGGCAACCCCGACACGATGGACGGCGTCGACCTGGTCATCGGGCCGTCCACGGAGGTGCTGGCGGGCAACGGCAAGATCCTCACCGCCGGGGCCGTCGACTCCCACGTCCACCTCATCTGCCCGCAACTCCTCGACGAGGCCATCGCGTCCGGGGTCACCACGATCGTCGGGGGCGGCACGGGACCCGTCGAGGGCACCAAGGCGACGACCGTCACCGGGGCCTGGTACCTCGGCCGGATGCTGGAGTCGCTGGACGCGTACCCGCTGAACTTCGCGCTGCTCGGCAAGGGCAACACGGTCAGTGCCGAAGGGCTGCGCGAGCAGCTCGCGGCCGGGGCCTCCGGCTTCAAGCTGCACGAGGACTGGGGCTCGACGCCCGCTGCCATCGACGCCTGCCTGAGCGTGGCCGACGCGGCGGGCGTGCAGGTGACGCTGCACACCGACACGCTGAACGAGGCCGGGTTCGTCGAGTCGACGCTCAAGGCCATCGGCGACCGGACGATCCACGCGTACCACACGGAAGGGGCGGGCGGCGGGCACGCGCCCGACATCATCCGCGTGGCCGGTCAGCCCAACATCCTGCCGTCCTCCACCAACCCCACCCGGCCGCACACCGCCAACACGCTCGACGAGCACCTCGACATGCTGATGGTCTGCCACCATCTCAACCCGTCGATTCCCGAGGACCTGGCCTTCGCCGAGTCGCGCATCAGGCCCGCGACGATGGCGGCCGAGGACGTGCTGCACGACCTCGGTGCGATCTCGATGATCGGTTCCGACTCGCAGGCGATGGGCCGGATCGGGGAGACGATCATCCGTACGTGGCAGACGGCCCACGTGATGAAGGGGCGGCAGGGGGCACTCGGCGGAGGGCCGGCGGACAATCTGCGGGCGCAGCGCTATATCGCGAAATATACGATATGTCCTGCTATCGCCCACGGGCTGGACGCCGAGCTCGGCTCCGTCGAGCTCGGCAAGCTCGCCGACCTCGTGGTGTGGAGCCCGGCCTTCTTCGGGGTCAAGCCCGACCTGGTGCTGAAGGGCGGCGTCGTGGCGTGGGCCCAGATGGGCGACGCCAACGCCTCCATCCCGACGCCCCAGCCGGTGCTGCCCCGCCCCATGTTCGGCGCGTCGCCGGTCACGGCCGCCGCCACCTCGCTCCACTTTGTCGCGCCCGCAGCCCTGGACGCGGGCCTCACCGACCGCCTCGCGGTGCGCCGCCGTCTGGCGCCCGTCCAGGACGTACGCCGGCGCGGCAAGTCCGCGATGCCCCTCAACGACGCCCTGCCCAGGATCGAGGTCGCGCCCGACACGTTCGAGGTCCGCGTCGACGGCGAGCTCATCGAGCCCGCCCCGGCCGCCCGCCTGCCCATGACCCAGCGGTACTTCCTCTTCTGATGCACCCTGCCCTGCTCCTCCTCACCGACTCCCGCCTCCCGGCCGGCGGCCACGCCCACTCGGGCGGCACCGAACAGGCCATCACCTCGGGGGCGGTGCACGACGTGCCCTCACTCGCGCGCTTCCTGCGCGGCCGCCTCCACACGGCGGGCGCGCTCGCAGCCGCCCTCGCCGCCGCCGCCTGCGCCCAAGCCGCCGGTACGCCGCCCGCCACCGCCCCACCACACCGGCTCCCGGGCGGGCAGGCCGGGGGTGACGCGGGCCCGTGGGTGACGCTCGACAGGGAGGTGGACGCCAGGACCGCCTCACCCGCTCAGCGGGAGGTCTCCAGGACGCAGGGCAGGCTGCTGCTCAGGGTCGCCCGGCGGGTGTGGCCGTCGCCGGTGCTGGACGAGCTGGCGCGGGCCGTACCGCATCCGCATCATCCGGTCGCGCTCGGGGCGGCGGCGCACGCGGCGAGAGCGGCGCCCGAGGACGCCGCGCTGGCGGTGGCGTACCACGCGGTCAGCGGCCCGGCCACGGCGGCGGTACGCCTGCTCGGCCTGGACCCGGTCGCCGTGCACGGCCTGCTGGCCGACCTCACGCCCGCGCTGGGCACCGTGGCCGCCGACGCCTGCATGGCTGTCACGACCGAGCACCCACCACCTCACCCCAAAACCGCTCACGCACCACCGCAACCTGACCCCACGGATGCAGGCGTGCGGCCAGATCCGGCGGCCCCGGCAGCGCAACCCGGCAGCGTCCAGGTGCGCTGGGCGGCGTTGCCCGCCTACTCGGCGCCGGCCCTTGACCTTCTGGCCGAGCAACATGCCCGGGCCGAGATCAGGTTGTTCGTCTCCTAGGAAAGGACCTCGACGATGGGCATCCATCATGACGATCACCACCACGCCCCCGACGGCCGGGGCAGGGCGCTGCGGCTCGGGGTGGGCGGTCCCGTGGGCAGCGGCAAGACGGCCCTGGTCGCCGCGCTGTGCCGGGCGCTGGGCCCGTCGCTGTCGCTGGGCGTGGTGACGAACGACATCTACACCACCGAAGACGCCGATTTCCTGCGCGGTGCGGGCGTACTCGACGAGGAGCGCATCCTGGCCGTGGAGACCGGCTGCTGCCCCCACACCGCCATCCGCGACGACATCGCCGCGAACCTCGACGCCGTGGAGACACTGGAACACCGTTTCGGCCCGCTGGACCTGGTGATCGTGGAGAGCGGCGGCGACAACCTGACGGCGACGTTCAGCCGAGGGCTGGCCGACCGGCAGATCTTCGTGCTGGACGTGTCGGGCGGCGACAAGGTGCCGCGCAAGGGCGGACCGGGGGTCACGTCGGCGGACCTGCTTGTGGTCAACAAGACCGACCTGGCTTCGATGGTGGGCGCCGACCTGGGCGTGATGGCGCGCGACGCGTCGGCTGTCCGGGGCGAGCGGCCGGTCATGTTCACCTCGATCAGGCGGGACCCGGCGGTCGGCGACGTGGCCGGCTGGGTCGCGGAGCAGGTGCGCGCCTGGTCGCACGCCCACCCGGCACCCCTCTCCTGATGCGCGGCGACACGGCCCGCCGCGCGGACACCGCGCACACAGGCACCGGCTCGGGACGCCGGGCCGCGCCCGGGAGCATGCGGGCGTGCGCCGCCGTGGCGACCGCGCCGGCGCGGGACGGCACGACCGTCGTGCGGCGGCTGGCCTCGGCGCCGCCGCTGACGTTGCGCCAGACCGGCCCGTACGCCGTCCATCTCGTCTCCACCGCGGCGGGCCCGCTCGGCGGCGACCGGCTCGCCCTGGACCTCGACGTCGCCCCGCGCACCACGCTGGAGTTCGGCTCGGTCGCGAGCACGCTGGTCCTGCCCGGGGAGGGCGTGTCGGAGCTGCTGGTCACCGCCCGGGTGGGCACGGGCGCCACGCTCCGCTTCACGCCCGAGCCGACGGTGCTCGCCGCCGGGTGCGAGCACCGCCTGCTGGTACGGCTCGCGCTGGAGCCGGACGCGAGCGTGTTGTGGCGGGAGGAGATCGTCTTCGGCCGGCACGGTGAGACGTCGGGCCGCTGCCATGCCCGCTTCGACGCCACCTGCGGCGGCCTGCCGCTGCTCCGGCAGGAGTTCACGGTCGGCGACCCGGCCCTCGACGCCTCCCCCGCCGTCTATGGCGCGGCCCGCTGCGTCGGCAACACGTTCCTCACGGCGTCCGCGGGGGAGACGGTCGTGGCCGACGGGGTCGCCGTGCTGCCGCTGGCCGGGTCCGGCACCCTGGTGTCCGCCCTGGCCGCCGACGCGGTGCAGCTGCGGTCGCGGCTGGAGTGGGGGGAACGGGCGGCTCACGCATCGGTGACCGCGGACGCGGCTGGAGAGAGGGGAACGGGCGGGTCGCGGATCGGTGATGGCTTCGTCGCGTGAAGTAGCGGGTTTCGTGGATGCCGCTGGTGGCGGGCCGGGGTCCGGCTTACTCTGATCGTGTGGCCGATTTCCCGCAGCCCACACCCACCCGGCCGCGCGCCCGCCGCGGCGCCCCGATGGGCGTCGTGATCGCGGGCGCCCTGCTGATGTCCTGCGCGGTCCTGCCCTGGGCGGGGGTGGAGGCGCGCAGCGAGCTCATCGGTGGTGCGGTGGCCGATGACGTCCGCGGCGTCGACGCCGCGGCCGGCGTCTACACCCTGGTGGCCGGGCTGGCGGCGCTGGCGTGCGGGTTCGCCGGTGTGCTCGGGCGTCCCCGGCTGGCCGCGCTGGCCGCCGTCCCGGGAGGCGCGGCGGTGCTGGTGCTGGTGTCGTTCGTGACCGGCGACCGTGGCCTGCGCGACCGTGTCTCCGTCGACCTCGGTGACCTGCTGTCGATCGAGCCGGTGATCAGGTTCGGCTGGTTCGCGGCGCTGGCGTCGGCCGTCGGGGTGATCCTGCTGGCCGTCGCGGCCCTGGTCCGCCGCGGCTGACGACCCCGGTCAGGCGACGTCTGAAGCGGCGCGCCGTACGGACGTCACCGACGTTCTGAGCATGCCGCCTCTGTTGTGCCCGCAAAGCCATCGTGTTTCCTGCAGCGCCCGCCCAGCGGATCCCAGACTCGTGGTCGCCGCAGAGACGCGCTTGAGCGCAACCTCACGGCGGGGGAAGCGGCGGAAGGATCCGGTGCTCCTCCTTGTCACGTGAACGATGCCCAGGATGAACGATGTTCGGGTTGCTGCGACAATCCACACATGCAGTTGAAACGCTAACGCGACACGCCGAACCTCCACCGAACATCGCTGACAGAATCGGGACCCCACCATGATCCGAGTTTCCGCGTTTCCTCCCTGCCCTGAGGGTCGGAGCCTGCACGCCGCAGGTGCATGGTGATGACAGGGACGACGCTCTGGCAGCAGCTCGACGGCGCCGAGATCGTGGACCTCGCCCAGCCCATGCGGGCGGGCATGCCCCAATCGCCGAACCATCCGAGGTTCCGGATGGTCATCGAGCGCCGCCACGGCGACATGGTGCGCGAGGACGGCGGGTCGGCCGCCAACGAGCTGATCGTGACCGGCGGCCACGTGGGCACCCACGTCGACGCGCTCGGCCACGTCTCCCACGACGGGCACGCGTACGGCGGGGTCGAGGTCGCGGGCATCCAGTCGCACCAGGGGCTGTCCCGGCTCGGCATCGACACCTTCCCCCCGTACGTGGGGCGCGGCGTGCTGCTCGACGTGACCGCCGTGCACGGCGTGGACGTGTTGCCGCCCGGATATGAGGTGACGCGGGACGACCTGCAGGCGGCGCTGGACAGGACCGGCGTGGCCATCCGGCCCGGCGACGCGGTGCTGATCGGCACCGGCTGGTCGCTCGAATGGAACCGGCCGTCCCGCTTCGTCGGCGAGGACGGCGGCGTACCCGGGCCCGGCGCCGACGCCGCCCGCTGGCTGGTCGAGCGGGGCGTCTCGGTGGCCGGCGGCGAGACCATCGCGTTCGAGCACATCGCGGCCGGACGCGGCCACGCCACGCTGCCGGTGCACCGCATCCTCCTGGTGGAGGCCGGGGTGAACATCGTGGAGACCATGCGGCTGACCCGGCTGCGCGAACTAGGCGCGCCCGAGTTCCTGCTCGTGATCAACCCGCTGCACGTCGTCGGCGCCACCGGCGCCCCCGTACGGCCGCTCGCGGTGCTCGCGCCATGACCGGCACTCCCTCCACCCCTTCCGGCGCGCCCGGCACTCCCCTGGGGACGCCCGCCGCACCGGGTCCGGCCCGTTCCGCTGGGGCGGCCGCTGTGACCATCGTGACCGCCCTCGCCGAGTTCGCCGCGGACGCCCGCGCAGGGCTGCCCGCGCCCGTCATGGACGACGTCACGGGTCGCGTGCTCGACATGTTCGGCAACGGTCTGGCCGCCCTGGAGCTCACCGGCCACGACGAGCCGCACGAGGCGGTGCGGCGGCTGGCCGGCCGGTGGGGCGGAGCCGGTGAGTCCTCCGTGCTCGGCCACCCGCTCGCGCTTCCCGCGCCGTCGGCCGCCCTGGTCAACGGCACACTCGCGCACGCACTCGACTTCGACGACACGCACCTGCCCTCGGTGCTCCACCCGTCCGCCTCCGTCGTGCCCGCCGCGCTGGCGGTCGCGGAGTCGGCGCGCACTACCGGGGCGGCGCTGTGCCAGGCCATCGCCGTGGGCAACGAGATCACCAACCGGCTCGGCATGGCCTCCTACCTGCCCGAGCTGCGTAACTCGCTGTTCTTCGAGAAAGGCTGGCACGCCACGTCCATCTGCGGCACCGTCGGCGCCGCCGCCGCGTCGGCCCTGCTCATGAACCTGGACGCCGGCGGCATCGCGGCGGCCATGGGCATCGCCGCGAGCATGGGAGCCGGGGTCATCGAGGCCAACCGCACCGGCGGCACCGTCAAACGTGTCCACTGCGGCTGGGCGGCCCACGCGGGCGTCGTCGCCGCCATGATGGCCGCCGAGGGGGTGACCGGGCCACCGACGGTCTTCGAGGGGCGATTCGGTTTCTTCCAGGCGTTCCTCGACGGGCGTTACGACGCGGCAGCGATCACCGACGGGCTCGGCGAGCGGTGGGAACTGCTGCGTACGGTCTACAAGCCGTACCCGTCCAACCATTTCACCCACCCTGGCATCGACGCCGCGCTCGCGCTGCGGGCGCAGGGGCTGCGGGCCGACGACGTGGCGGAGATCGAGCTGGGCGTGGCGGCCGCGCCGCTGCGCACGATCGGTGAGCCGTACGAGGAGAAGGTGCGGCCCCGGACTCCGTACCACGCCAAGTTCTCGGGGCCGTACACGGTGGCCAGCGCGCTGGTCGGCGGCGGCGGGCTCGGGCTGCACCTCGACGACTTCACCGAGGCCGCCTTCCGCGACGAGAAGCGGCTCGCCCTGGCCGCTCGGGTGCGGGTGGGGGCCGACGAGGTGTGCACGGAGGAGTTCCCGCTGGCGTTCTCGGCCGTGCTGCGCGTGCGCACCAAGGACGGGCGGCGGCTGGAGCACCGGGTGCACAGCTCGCGGGGCGGGCCCGAGCATCCGCTGAGCATGGACGAACTGGAGGAGAAGTACCGGCTGAACGCCTCGCGCGTGCTCCCGCCTGAGGCCGTCGCGGCGCTCGCCCGGCAGGTCCGCGGGCTGGCGGCCCGCGACGACGTCACCGGCCTGCTCCAGCCGGCCCTCGTCGCCACCCGCCCGCCGTCGCCCACACCGGGCTGACCCGGGACCGCCGCTGGAGAAAACCGTGTTCGACGATGCCGTCGGAGCACACCTGCCCCGGCCGCTCGTCAGTCGTAGAAGCCCAGGCGGCGCAGCTGCTTCGGGTCGCGCTGCCAGTCCTTGGCCACGCTGATGCGCAGGTCGAGGAAGACCCGGGTGCCCAGCAGCCCTTCGATCTGCTGGCGAGCCTTGGTGCCCACCTCGCGCAGCCGCGTGCCCTTGTGCCCGATGACGATCGCCTTCTGGGACGGCCGCTCCACGAACAGGTGCGCGTAGATGTCGAGCAGGCCGTCGCGCCCCTCTCTGGGCAACATCTCGTCCACGACGACGGCGATCGAGTGGGGCAGCTCGTCACGCACTCCCTCCAGCGCCGCCTCCCTGATCAGCTCGCCGACCAGGATCTGCTCGGGCTCGTCGGTGAGCCGGCCGTCCTCATAAAGCGGCGGCGACTCGGGCATGTGCTCGATCAGCACGTCGGCCAGCACGTCGAGCTGGTCACCCGACTGCGCCGACACGGGCACGATGGCGGCGAACTCTCCCACGTCAGAAACCGCCAGCAGCTGTTCGGCGATCTGCTCCTTGCTCGCCAGGTCACACTTGGTCACCACCGCGACGACCGGAGTCTTCTTCACCGCCGCCAGCTTGTCGGAGATGAACCGGTCGCCCTTGCCGATCGGCTCGTTGGCCGGCACGCAGAAACCGATCGCGTCGACCTCGGTCAGCGTGGACAACACCAGGCTGTCGAGCCGCTCGCCGAGCAGCGTGCGCGGGCGGTGCAGCCCCGGCGTGTCGACGATGACGAGCTGGGCGTCGGGACGGTGCACGATGCCCCTGATGACGCGCCTGGTGGTCTGCGGCTTGGACGAGGTGATCGCCACCTTGCCGCCGACGAGGGCGTTCATCAAAGTGGACTTGCCGACGTTCGGCCTCCCCACGAAGCAGGCGAATCCGGCGCGATGGTTGTCTGGCGAAGTCACACTGTGCATTGTGGCCTATCAACCGACGTGTTCACGCCACCAGGCGAACGCCTCCGGCGCCACGAGCGGGGTCCACGGGGTCATCTTTAGCCCGGCGAGCTCCTGCTCCGACACCCAGCGGAAGTCGTCGATCTCCACGCCGTCGGGTTCGGGACGCCCGGCGACGACCGCGCAGGCGTACACCGCGATGACGTAGCCGACCTGGTGGCCGTTGGGGTAGACGGTGCGGAACTCGGGGCCGCCGTACACACCGATCAGTCCCAGCGTCTCTATGTCGAGGCCGAGCTCCTCGTGCAGCTCCCTGACCACGGCGTCCGCCGGCCGCTCGTCGGGATCGATGCCGCCGCCCGGAGCCGCCCAGAGCCCCACGTCGCCGTGCCGGGCCACCAGGAGCCTGCCCTCGTCGTCGAACACGAAGCCGGAGGCCGACGGCAGCATCAGCAGGTCGGTGCCGACCTTCTCCCGCAGTCGCGCCAGAAAGGGCGACATGGGCATGTCAGCCCCGCACCGTGCCGTCGGGGCCGGCCACGAGCAGCGCCTTGACGCCCAGCTCGGCGGCCACGGCCTCGTCGGCGGCGCCCGGCCCGCCCTCGCTCACCAGCGCGGCGGCCTCCAGCGACCGTGCCCCGCTGGAGATCGCCATGGCCACCGCGACCTGCACGGCCGACAGCGTCAGCGCCTCCAGTGCCACGTTCGTCGCCGCGTAGGTGCGGCCGGTCTCGTCGCGCACGGCGGCTCCTTCCGCGGAGCCGTTGCGGGCCCTGGTGGACCGGGCCAAAAGGACGATCTTGCTGTCTTCCGGATCGAGAGTCACGGGAACAGGCTAGCGAGTGATCCGCCCAGTGGATGACGGCGAGGGTCCGGCTCAGCGGTCCCCCGCCATGGTGATGACCGCGTCGACCATCGCACGGGTACGTCCGGCGTCCACGTCCTCCAGACCGGTGTGCACCACCGACACCAGCGTGTCGCCGGCCCGCGACAACACCACGTCCATCGCGTACGGGTAGCCGTTCAGCCGGCCGGTCAGCCGTGCGCCCACGGCCTCGTCCCCCACGTCCTCGATCGGCAGCTCCCGCGAGCGCAGGTCGGTGCCGGAAGGGGAGCTGACGCGCCGGCACGACTCCAGCGCGTCGGCCAGCTCGTCGAGGTGTCCGGCCGCCTCGCCGCCGGTGTACCTGGCGAGCGCGACCCCGGCCTGCTCGCCCAGGTTGTCGCCGGCGTAGCTGACCGCCACCTGGGCGGTCAGCGCCTGGCTCGGGGCCCGCCCCTCGGCTGGGAGGAGCATGGTGCGGCAGTTCTTGCCCGCCTTGTCGAACGGTATCCGCCACGCCTCCCCCGGCTTGGGCGTGAACCCGTCGGGCAGCCGAGGCTCCTCGCTGAGCACCTCGCGCAGCTGCGCCATGGCCCCGGGATCAAGGTGACTCCCCGCTGCCCCGCCACCGCATCCGGCCAGAACGCAGGCCAGCAGCCCGCAGCCGATGATCCCTGGTTCGCGCCTCATGATTCCCCCTGGTCGCAACCTTCCCAACCGGCGAAAGCAGCAACCCACCAAAGTCCCCACCAACCCGCAAAAAGGGTGTTCTCATCCGGCTTCCTGGACGAGAACACCCTTGCGCCGACCGACGTCACAGCCCCCTAGCAGGCCGCGACGCCGTCGCCCCCCGGAGCGCCAGCCTGCCGAGAACCCCATCCGGCTTCTGACGCTCCCTGACACCCACCGCACTGGATGTCTTGGTGAGAAGACTGCCCTGTGGAGCTTGCAGATCACTTGTAGAACGCTTGCGGCATCCATCCGTATATGCCCCGCTCGCGGGTCACTCCCGCTCGACGACGGCGGGAACGGCCTCGTCCTTGGGAGGCGCCACCCGGCGCACCACCACGGTGCTGATGCGGTTGCGGCGTCCCGCGAGGCTCTCGGCGGTCAGCGAGAGCCCGGCCACCTGCGCGTTCGAACCGGCGATCGGCACCCGCCCGAGCGCGTGGGCCAGCAGGCCGCCCACCGTCTCCACGTCGTCGACCTCGATCTCCCTGTCGAACAGCTCGCCGAGCTCGTCGACCGGCATGCGCGCGGTCACCCGCATGCCGCCGTCGGGCATGGGCTCGACGCGCGGCGCCTCCTGGTCGTATTCGTCGGTGATCTCCCCGACGATCTCCTCCAGGACGTCCTCGATCGTGACCAGCCCAGCCGTGCCGCCGTATTCGTCGATGACGATGGCGATGTGGATCTGCCTGGCCTGCATCTCCCGCATGAGCTGGTCGATGGGCTTGCTCTCGGGCACGTACGCGGCCGGACGCATGATCGACTCGACGGTGTCCTTGCCGCCGCCCTCACCCGACTCGTGGATCTTGCGGGCGATGTCCTTCAGATAGGCGATGCCGACGACGTCGTCCTCGTTCTCGCCCACGACCGGGATGCGGGAGAAGCCACTCCGCAACGCCAGCGACAGGGCCTGGCTGATCGTCTTGCCACGCTCGATGTAGACCATGTCGGTGCGGGGCACCATGACCTCGCGCACCAGCGTGTCGCCCAGCTCGAAGACCGAGTGGATCATCTCGCGCTCGTCGGGCTCGATCACCCTGCGCTCCTCGGCCAGGTCGACCAGGTCACGCAGCTCGGCCTCCGAGGTGAACGGCCCGTCGCGGAACCCCTTGCCGGGGGTCAGCGCGTTGCCGAGCAGGATGAGCAGCTTGGGCAGGGGGCCGAAGATGCGGGTCAGGCCGTACACGATGGGGGCGCCGGCCAGCGCGACCGGCTCGGCGTGCTGGCGGCCCAGCGTACGCGGCATGACCCCGACCACCACATAGCTGATCACGATCATCACCACGGCGGCCCAGACGTAGGCCCAGCCCTGGTCGTGCAGGAGGTCGATGAACAGCAGGGTGGCGATGACCGTCGCGACCAGCTCGCAGCTCAACCTCAGCAACAGCAGCAGGTTGAGGTAGCGTGGCGGGTCGTTGACGATGGCCTGCAGCCGCGCCCCGCCGCGCCGGCTCTCACGCGCGAACTCCTCGGCGCGCACCCTGGAGATGCGCGTCAGTGCCGTTTCCGCACTGGCGATCACGCCACCGATGATCACGAGGGCGATGACCAGCAACAACCAGGCGTTCACCGCGAGTTGCGCACCTCCTGCCACGACTCGAGGAGCCGGGCCTGCAAGCCGAACATCTCCTTGTGCTCCTCAGGCTCGGCGTGGTCGTAGCCGAGCAGGTGGAGAATGCCGTGGGTGCACAGCAGCTCAAGCTCGTCGGCGGTGCCGTGACCCGCCTCCGCCGCCTGCCTGGCGGCCACGTGCGGGCAGAGCACGACGTCGCCCAGGAGCGCGGGATCGGCGGCGCCGTCGGCCTCGCCGCGCGCGCCGCCGCCGGGACGCAGCTCGTCCATCGGGAAGGCCAGCACGTCGGTCGGGCCCGGCTCACCCATCCACTTCTCGTGCAGCTCGGCCATGGTGTCTTCGTCGACCATCACGATGGACAGCTCGGCGAGCGGGTTGATGCCCATCTCGCCGAGCACGTGGGCGGCCAGGGCGCCCAGAGACTCCTCGTCGACCTCGACGCCGGACTCGTTGTTCAGCTCAATGCTCACGGTCGCTCACCCGCCGCTTCCCCCGCTGCTGGACGGGTTTTAGCTCCTGGGCGGCCCGGGAGGCGTCGTAGCGCCCGTAGGCGTCGACGATGTCGCTCACCAGCTTGTGGCGTACGACGTCGGAGCTGCTCAGACGGGAGAAGTGGATGTCGGGGATGCCGTCGAGGATCTCCTGCACCACCCTCAGCCCGCTCACCGTGCCCACGGGCAGGTCGACCTGCGTCACGTCGCCCGTCACCACGATCTTGGAGTTGAACCCGAGCCGGGTGAGGAACATCTTCATCTGCTCGGCCGAGGAGTTTTGCGCCTCGTCGAGGATGATGAACGCGTCGTTGAGCGTTCTTCCGCGCATGTACGCGAGTGGCGCGACCTCGATCGTGCCCGCGGCCATCAGCTTGGGGATGGAGTCGGGGTCGATCATGTCGTGCAGCGCGTCGTAGAGCGGCCGCAGATAGGGGTCGATCTTCTCGTAGAGGGTGCCGGGCAGGAAGCCGAGCCGTTCGCCCGCCTCGACCGCGGGCCGGGTCAGGATGATCCGGTTGACCCGCTTCTCCTGCAGCGCCCGCACGGCCTTGGCCATCGCCAGATAGGTCTTGCCGGTGCCCGCGGGGCCGATGGCGAACACGACCGTGTGCTTGTCGATCGCGTCGACGTAGCGCTTCTGGTTGACCGTCTTCGGCCTGATCGTGCGGCCGCGGGAGGAGAGGATGTCGAGGGAGAGCACCTCGGCGGGGCGGTCGGAGGTCATGCGGAGCATGGCGATGCTGCGCTCGACCGCGTCGGGTGTGAGCTCACCGCCGCTGCGCAGCACCTCGACGAGCTCCTCGAAGAGCCGCACCACGGTGCCGCTCTCGTCGGGAGAGCCCGTGACGGTGATCTCGTTGCCGCGTACGTGGATGTCGGCCTTGAAGGCGCCCTCGATGACGCGAAGCAGCTCGTCACGGGAGCCGAGGAGGCTGACCATCGGGTATTCGTCCGGAATCAGCACCTTGGCTTGTGTGCGCGAGGGAGGTGCCGTGCGTCGGGAATCGTGTAGTTCGGACATGGGCAGGCCAGCGGCCTGATGCCTCCCGGTCTCTTTCGGTGTCTTCTGAGCCCATCGTATCCGGGACGACGCCGATTGCTCGCGTCAATATCACCGGGTTGGGGATCAGAGGTCCGGCTATCCCGGCGGCCACGTCAGTGCACGCCCGCCCAGGACGTGGGCGTGCACGTGGAAGACGGTCTGCCCGGCGCCCGGCCCGGTGTTGAACACCACGCGGTAGCCCTCCTCCGCCACGCCCTCCATGACGGCCACGGCGTGGGCGGCCTTGAGCACCTCGTCGGCCAGCCCGTCGTCGGCGTCGGCGAGCGCCGCCGCGTCGGAGTAGTGCCCCTTCGTGATCACCAGCACGTGGGTGGGGGCCTGCGGGTTGATGTCACGGAACGCCAGTGCCCTGCCGGTCTCGTAGACGATCTCGGCCGGGATCTCCTTGGCCACGATTTTGCAGAAGAGGCAGTCGTTCACACCTGTACCCTATCGACAGCCTCGCCGTCAGGAGTCCGTTGCGAATCGGTAATCAGCTGTGTCGTGCGCAGGAAGATCCACGCGGTTAGGGTGAGTGTGCGACACTTCAGCAAAAAAGAACACGATTCAGGGTCGGGCGAGCGCCACCTGGCGAGGAACACGACTGGGTAATGCACCCTAAGGAACCGGGGAAACCTCAAGAACCGGAAGAGCGTAAACCCTCAGGGAAGGCCGCGCGTCCCACTGATGTGACCACCGAAACCCTTCTGGCCGACAGGTCGATGGGGGCGGTGCCGGTCGGGTGGGATGCCGACATGGCCGTTACCGCGCTCTACAGCGCGCACTTCCGGTCGTTGGTGCGTCTCGCTGTGTTGCTGGTGCGCGACATAGCAACCGCTGAGGAAGTCGTGCAGGATGCGTTCGTCGCCATTCATGGTGCATGGCGTAGGCTGCGTGATCCCGACAAAGCACTCGCCTACCTGCGTCAATCCGTCGTCAACCGGTCCCGTTCCGTGCTGCGTCACCGCGCGGTCGTCGAGAAATACGCCCCCAAGGGCCTGCCTGACGCCCCGAGCGCCGAGAACGGCGCGATCGGCGAGCTGGAACGCTCCGCCGTCATCGAGGCGTTACGAGCCCTGCCGACCCGACAGAGAGAGGCACTGGTCCTACGCTATTACGGTGATCTGTCCGAAGCTGAGATCGCCCACGCCATGGGCATCAGCAAGGGGGCGGTCAAGAGCCACACCGCTCGTGGCATGGCCGCGTTGCGATCCGTTCTGGAGAAGATGTCATGACCCAGCCCCCCGACGAGTACGGCGACGCGCTGCGTCGTGCGCTCCGCGCGGAGGCGGACGCGGTCGTGCCCTCGCCGGAAGGACTGGAGCTCATCCGTGCCCGCATCGAGCGGCGCGGCGTTCGTAACCTGTTCTGGTGGCGTGCGGGGGCGGCCGCCGCCAGTACCCTTCTCGTGGCGGGGACGATCGTGATGACGGTTCCCGGGCTGCGCTCCCAGATCACCGAGGAGAGCTCCGTCCAGCCCGCCGGTGTCGAGTCCTCCGAGGTCCCGTCCAACTCCTCCACCACCCGCTCGCACGAACCCTCGCCGAAGAAGCCCGTTCCCTCGCGCTCCGAGGTCGTCTTCGTGCCGCCCGGGTCGAGGTCCCCGACGCCGCGGACCTCGAAGACGGCCGACTCGACCAGGGCGCCGTCGCCCTCGTCCAGCCCTATGCCCACCCCGTGCCCGTCGACGACCGTCGAGCCGGCCGAGCCGGCGGCCGACTGCCCCACGGGCACCCCCAGCC
>NZ_SMKP01000210.1:0-17586 GCF_004349015.1 Nonomuraea diastatica | reverse complement strand
TGCCACCACGTCTTCCTCAAACGATCAGGGGTTCGATACGGTTGAGGCCAGCCGGAGGGCGGCACAGGGACCGACGAATCTGGTCGGCGTACTCGTAGTGACAGGACGTAACCCCTCGACCGCCCCCAGCACCAGACTTGGTTACGTGCTCATGGCTCCAAGAACGCGTCGGGCTCACGACCGGCCTCGCCGCTGATCATTTCGTGACGTCGCAGCGGATACCAACCCCGGTGACTTGGTTGAGGCTGCCGGCTTCGGCGAAGACCTTGTGCTGCCGCCAGCACAGTTCGGCGGCCAGGTCGGGCATCCCGCTGTCGGAGGCGATGAGCGCGGCGAAATTGAGGACTCCGCTGGCGCGGGCCACCCGCTGGGAGTGGTCCGCGCTGGGCACCTCGACGGTCAGCGCGGTGAGCTCTGCAATGCGCCTGTCCAGTGGAAGCCCAGGAGCCTTGGGCCGGCAGACGAGAGGGATACGACGGGCGATCGCAGAATTCATCACGCTGCTCCCTTCTACGGCCAGTCGACGACCAGTCGGCTATTGGACTTTTCGATGATGAAGCGCGGGTCGGCGGCCTTGAGCAGGTCGCGGTGGGCGGCCGTGGCCATCCGGAAACCGGGGGCGGGGGCGTCGTTGCCGTAGTCGCGGGCCCACTCCTGGATCGCGGCGACGACCTGATCGGCGAGGGAGGCGGCGCGCGGGCCGTGGCCGATGACGCCGATCTCCTAGAATCGGCCTGCGGCGTCGTCGCCCTCGCGGACGGTCAGGTAGGCCAGGCTGTCGCCGTCGAGTGCCGCCATGGAGCCCCACCCGAAGTGCGGGGTGAACCTGGGCCGCTGGCCAGGCAGCCGGGACAGGCCGTTGGGCAGGACGCACGCCAGCCACAGGTAGACCCACCAGGCCGAGCCCTGTCGGAACTTCACGCCGGTGTAGAGCTTGTGGGAGGGCTCGTCCAGGACGGTCCGGATTGCCTCCCGGTCAACGAGCTGCTCGCTGTAGGTCTCTAGCCGGACGTTGCCCTCCCCGGCCATGGAGATCGTGGTGCGGACGTCGTCGCAGACGCCCTTGCGCATCGGGACGAACGTGGCCATCTCGCAGGAGACGGTCTTCCAGGTGTCGCCGTCGCGCTCGAAAGCGAAAGAGCGGGAGATGCTGCCGCGAATCCGCATCGGTATGACCACGCGGCCGTCTGGGGCCAGTTGGTCCAGGACGGTGAGGGGGATGTCGCCGGCGCCCACGGTGAACTGGATCCGGTCGAACGGGGCGTGCTCGGGGAGCCCGGCCGCGCCATCGGCCAGCAGCACGGTAAGGTTCGATACGCTGGCGGCCTCCAGGTGCTTGCTGGCGGTGTTGACGAGGTCGGTGTCGACGTCCACGGTCCAGACGTGGCCGCCGGGGGCGACGAGCCGCGCGAGGAGGGCGGCGTTGTAGCCGGTGGCTGCTCCGGCTTCCAGGATTTTGTGGCCGGGCTGTGCGCCCAGTTGTTCGAGTTGGGTGGCGACGACAGACGGCGCGGAGATGCAGGAGATCATCTCGCCGTCCTCGGCGTGCTTGATCGATACGGCGTCGTTGACGTAGGCGGCCTGGACGTCGGCGTCGGGGATGAACCGGTGGCGCTCGACTTCCCGGAAGGCGTCAATGATCGCGGGGGTGCGCAGATGCCGGGATTCGGTGAACTTGTCCACCATGGCGTTGCGCAGGTCGGCGGGGTCGCTGGTAGTGATGGTGCTCTCCATTTTCTTGACGGTAGGGGTTGCTGGTACGGACTGGCCGGTAGACAAGCGACGTGCCAGCCCAGCCACGCCGCGGCGGCCTGCTCCGCCACGGGTACGGCGGCGCGGTTGAAAGCGAAGATCACATGGTGGGCGAGGACGGCGCGCAGACCTCGCCGCAGTAGCCCGCTGGCCGCGAACCTGGCCAGGCAGCGGCCGGCTTCCTCGAAAGCCGCGACGCGGTCGAACCAGCCGGGTTCCGTGGCGTCCCGCTGGCTGGCGTCGGCGTTCATGAGGCACCGCATGGCAGCGATGGCCTCCGCCCGCGGGGCCATCTCGGGCGGGCTGATCGCCGGACGGAGGTTGCCGACCTTCGCCCACACGTCGCCGATCTCGAACGGGTCTAACCCGGCCGCGCGGTTCATGGCGGCGATCAGCAGGATGCACCGCTCTCGGGCGTGCGGGCTGCCGGTTTCGGCCAAGGCCGCGGGGCTGTCGGCGCACCACACCTCATGGGCGAGGTCCATGCCCAGCCGACCGCCGAAGGCTTCGGTCTCGGGCTCGTAGATGCCGTCAACCCAGCCGGCCGCGAGCTCGTCGGCGACGAGCTGGTCAAGCAGATCGGCGGCGGGCCGCACGGTGCGCAGCCGGAGCTTGCCCTCCTTGCGCAGGAAGTGGAAACGCCGACCGGACAGCGCGGCCGCGAGCGCGGCCGCGGCTTTCGGGGTCACGCCGGCATCGCCAGGGAAGCGGACGGTGGCTTGCCACCATTCCCGCTCGTCGGGAAGCGGCAGGTTCTCGTCGTCGGAGTTCATGGTTCTCGTGTTCGCTCCTGCTCGGTTGAAGGGACGGGTACGGCGGGTCAGTCGATCAACAAGGCGCGCGTCCAGCCGGTCATGTTGGTGCCCTCCAGCGCCAGAACGGCCCCGGCCCGCCCTTCCAGAAACCCGGGCTTGAGCAGCTCGGCGATCCCGCAGACCAGCCGCTGGCGGGTCTGCCACATGGGGTCGGCGAACCGGTCGGGGGTGGGCTGTCGGCTGCGATGGCGGCCGTGACGGTCAGCAGCCCGGCCCAGCCGTGGCAGAGGGAGGCACCGGTGACCCGCTCCAGGCGGGCCGTGTCGGTGAGGGCGGCGATGGCGAGCTCCTCGGCCTTCTGTCGGCGGGCGTCGTCGCCCAGCGCGAGCGCGGCCAACTGGAGGGTGCGGGCGATTCCGAGGTCCCCGTAGCACCAGGAGGGGCGCAGCGGCGGCGCCTGCTGCGGCTTGTCGGCGAGTAGGTGGCCCAGGGTGATCCAGTAGAAGCCGCCGAACTCCTCCAGCCACGTCGCGAACGTCTCGATCGCCTCGATCTGGCCGTCCACCAGGATGTCGCGGCGGGCGGCGAGGGAGAGCAGCGCCAGCGGGCCCGCGATGCCGTGCGCCACACCGTTGTTCGCGTGCCCACCGGCGATCTCCTGATGCCCGGGGCTGTCCGGCGACCACCACCCGGGCAAGACCCGGGCATCAACTTCAGCCGGTACCGCCAGCGTCACCAGGTGGGCCAGCACCTGCCGCAGCAGCGGCGACGGCCGGCCGGCGCGGGCAAGCAACACCGCTCCCAGCCCGGTGAGTCCCCGAATGAGCTCGAACTCCCCCAGCGCCGGAAGCCGCCCCGACTCCCGCCACTGGCGGGCCGCGGCGAGCCAAGCGGCCACGACCCGGTCGACGGCCGCCTGAACAGAACGGTCTGCGCGCCCGGAGCGGCCAAGCACGAACTCCAGCGCCGGGGCGCCATGGAAGAGGCAAGCGTTGGCGCCGGTGCTGACGCCGCCAGCGACTGCCTCGGCCAGTAGGGGCCGCGCTGCGTCGAGGCTGCCGCGCTCGATGTGCAGCAGCGCCCTCCCGAGCACGCCCTCGGCGAGCGCCTGCGTCTTGGGCAGGCTCATCGGCCCGCCCTCACCGCGACGACGATGCTGTGGGCCCGCCCGCCGATCCACCCATCCGCGTCCGGCGGCGGCGCGTCGTAGAGCACCGCGAAGGGGGAGCCGCCCAGGTGCGTGCGGAGCAAGTCCAAGTCCATGTCCCGGGTGAGGTCCAGCAGCAGGCGCTGAGCGTCCATGGCCAGGAGCACACGATCAGGCACACCCGCCCGGGCACGCCAGACGTGCAGGCGCTCGGCCCACTCGTCCAGGCGCGCCGTACGGCCGGGTAGTGTGCGGGCGCGAAGCTGCCAGCGCGCGGCGACCAGGATGCTGCGCCGGTAGTGCAGCGCCGGGGTGAACGGCAGCGTCCACGCGGCGCCCCAGTCGAACCATGTGACCTGCGGAGTAGCGGCGCGGCTGATCTCGGCCAGGAACCGGACCAGCGGCGGGGTGAAGTTGTTCCACATGAAGTTGATCGCTGTCGGCGCGAGCAGTTCGAGGCGCTGCCCGGTGGCGGCCACTGCGAGGTAAAGGTGACTGCCGCGCAGACCTACGACCAGATCAGCCGGGAAGAGCACCTTGTCGTCGCTGCCCCGGAACTCGCCGACGCTGACCAGCTTCGGCAGGACCTGCGGGGTGCGGGTGAGCAGGTCGGCCTCGACGCGGGAGGGGTGGAAAGACAACTGCGCCAGTTCCGCCACGGGATCGACAGTGGGAAGGGCCACCTGGCCGGCAGGGGCTTGGGGGAACAGGTGCCGGAAGCGTCCCGTCATTGTGCCGGCCGCCCTGGATACGGTGTGAACGCGGACGCGGAAGTCGCCCCGGTCGAGCGCCGGGAGCGAAAGGGCTTGGACCTGTGCGCACATCTCGAAGTGCGGCGCCAGGGTGGTGGGCGGTGGGCCGGCGGCGGCCTCCAACTCCTCGAGGAGCGTCTCGGACAGGATTACCTTCTGGCCGCGTTCGATGGCGGCGGTCCCGGCGAGTTCCAGCAGCAGCCGGCCGCGCCGCGACATCGGCCGCGGCGGCTCGGACACCGAGCCGAACCCGTCAGGCACACCGTTCGAGCCGCTTGACGAGCAGGTACCTCCTCACCAGCACCCCGAGCTCTGGTCCTTCGGACAGATGGGCGTGGCCCAGTCCGTACCCGTCTGGGCGGTCAACAGCTGGGCGCCGCGATCCGTAGTGATCGGCGCCTCGGCGGGCGCCTCCACATGGAGCGCCTGGAGGAAAGCCGCCAGCGTGTCGGCCGCGTGGGCGCCGCGGCTGATCGTGCCGTGGTCCAGCGGTTCGCCGGGAACCCACGTCATCACGGTCCAGTGCTTGGGGAAGCGCTCGGACGGTTCGCCGAACCGCACCGGGGTCGGCACCGGGAGCGGCAGGCGCGGGGCCAGCACGGGTAGCCACCGCCGCTCCTTGAGCTGAGGCTCGGGGGTGGAGTCCATGCGCTGCATGCGCACGGCCAACTCGTCCCCGAGGCGCCACATTTGGTTGCCCCAGCCGCCCGCCACCTCGCGTATGGCCAGCCCTGCAAGGTCTGGATGTTGCTCCTGCAGCAGGTCGCGGACCAGGTCTGCGGTGATCACGATCTCGGTGTCGGTCATGCGAAGTCACAGTACTGAGGCGGCAGGCGGAGCGGCCCTCGCTCTAGGGAAACGCTGAAGTCGCCCGAAGGGCGCGAGCTCATCCGGCGCAGCGCCGGGGCCTGGGGACAGGCTCACCTGGCCGCCGGTGGCGAACCGGAGCACGTCGCGGCCGCAGTCAAGGCCACCACCATGTTCTACGCACCTGACCCGACCTGACATCCCCGCTGCGGTCAGCTGACCGGCACCCTTGGCTCTGGCACCCCGATGGGAATCGTCAATCGCGCGGTCCGACTATAGATCACAAAACATGACTGTAGTGTGAGCGTCGAAATCCTCATGAGTGTCGAGATCGTGCCTGTTCTCGTCCTCGGACGAGTCCCCAGGCCCCGCTGAAGCCCCAGAACAGTCATGCCACGAAATGGCACTCAGGCTCTTACCGATACCTCGTCGTGGCCTCGGTGCAGGGGCGGCCGCGACGGCGTCGTGCAGCGGCAGGAAATCACCGCGGTAAACGCAATAAACGTCCTTGACTTCTGGAGAACGGCTATGAGACGCCAGCCTGCTTGACTCGGGACCGGTGGGCGATTGTCTACGACAACGCAATGATGGTTCTTGGCAACAATACAGCTTGTACTCCTCGACGCCAGAATCTGGAATAACCGCAAAGGACTCCCAACGCCATATTCGGATGGATTGGATGCTGGTACAATTCAAACAGGCGCCATTCCAGCATCGGAATGCACAGTCCCGTCACATACGAGATCCCCTACCGGCTCTGGGACACCACCGAGTGACTTCACCTCAGGTGTCCGTCCAACGGGGGAACATCAGGTGTAGGAGGTGCAACGTGAACAGGCTGGTGAGTCTGGCCGCGTCGGTGGACGATCGGCCCACACTCCAACAGGTGGACGCGATGCTCGCCGAACTGCGGCCGATGCCTCGCGACCGCGCCGTCAGCGAACTGATCGACAAGTTGCTGGATTACCGCTCCTTGCTGCTCCTTGGCTCTTCGCCGGTGCTCTGACCACTGGAGGGGCCCATCCCCGTGGGCTGTCTCCACGGGGATGGGATGGCCGGGCGCGTGTTCTCCGATACAGATCGGATCGACTGATGTGACCAGGTCATTACTTCGTGCTCGGCGTGTACGCCGCCGCGTTGCTGACCGCTCCCGAAACGGGCCTGCTGCCCGCCTTGCTGCTGTCTGCTCTGCTGCCCCATATGGCGGCACCGAACGGCTGCCCCTGAGGCCTCGTCGCAATGCCCTCAACATCGATGAGTTCCAGCAGTCGCCTCTCAACGTAGCGATCACTGTGATGGGACTTGTCCACGATCCGCTCAACCAGATCATTGATGTTGCGGGCGAAGTCGAGATCCCATGGGCTCACCTGGGCGAACTGTTCGAGGATCTGCTGCCTGACCTGTTGCCAGTTCTGCCGCAACTGCTGCTCGATCTGCTGGGCCTGCTGCTGTTCCATGAGCGTCCTTTCTGGTTGGAACGTCATGTACATACCCTAAGTAGCCGACTCACTACTCTTGCTTCCTTAGGATCCTTTAAATTATTGTCCGGTCTCGATAGCCCCTGCCCCGCCGCCATCCCGCACCATGCGGAACGAGACGAGGTCGTCGCAGGTAAAGACACGACAAGCCTCACCACACACGATGTCCATCGACGATCAAAGCCCGCATGATGACGTCCGCGGCTCTCGGCACAAGACCTCCAACCATCACCGACAAGGTGCTGGAGGGCATGGCCGAATGGCAGAACCGGCCCCTGGATGCGGTCTACCCGGTGATCTTCGTCGATGCCATCCACGTGAAGCTGCACGAGGGTCAGGTCGCCAACCGGCCCATCTACGTGGCGATGGCCGTCACCGTCGATGGCGAGCGCGACATCCTCGGGCTGTGGGCCTGCGACGGTGGCGAGGGCGCGAAGTTCTGGCTGCATGTGCTGACCGAGATCAAGAACCGCGGTGTCACTGATGCGCTGATGGTGGTCGCGTCGAACTCGCGCGCACCGCGGCGCTCCTGGCCGCCGCCGACGCGCACGCGCTGCTGCCCGCAAGAGCGTCACCTGCGGTTCTCCCTGGTCCGTCGCGCCGCCTTCTTGTCGCTGTCGCGGCCGAGAAGCTGGGCGCGGAACTGGTTGAAGGTCATTCGCGGGTGGTCATCCCACCAGCGTTTCAGCTCGTCAGAGGCATATTTGTGGGCGATGTCCTGGCGGCCGGACAGCAGCGATCGGCCGTCAATGCCCCGCCGGCGGCCCTCCTCGTTCACCATGACGCCGCGGGTGTACCGCTCCGCCCCGATGAAGGTCATCTCCAGCCACTCATCGAACACGCGACGGATCGGGAGACCGGACTCCTTGGCGTGCTCACGGATTCGGTCGTTCAGCGTCTGGACGCGCTGCTCGGCCCGGTCACGATCCTTCTTCTCCAGCGCGACCGATGCCTCGCGCTTCGCAGCCCGCAGGTCCCGCTCCATCCGCCGCATCTTCTGCGAGTCGCCGTAGTCGGCCGGGTGCTTACGCACCACCGGTCTCTTCGTGGCGCCAGGCAGGTAGGCGAGCAGGTTGTGCCCACAACCGGGATGCAGCAGGCCCGCTGTGCGGGCCTGCTCTACGGTTCCCTCAACGAGCACATCAACCTGCTCGTCGGAGACGTAGGAGAGTTCCTGCCGCCACCCGATCCGCCCCGACTGGGTGAGGATCTTGCCTTCCCAGAAGTCGCATTTCGGGCAGGTGAACGGGAGCCGGCTCACGATGACGAGATCAACCCCGTTCTCCTTCAGCGTGGCCAGGTGCCCATCCACGGCGGCACGCGACATCGCGGTACGCACGGCCATCTCCGTGTACGACCCCATCGACCACGAACGGCCCTTCGAGTCCGTGAACCCCGTGATGCCCTTGCGCGCGAACATGTCAAGCGCCCGTTGCGTGGCCTGCTCCCTGGTCTCCGCGCCCGTCAGCGCCCGCCCAGCAACTTGGGCGACCACCTGGGAAAAACACGTCCTCCGTAGTACGCAAGGCTCCCGTGTGGACGCTCTGCACGCGTGCCACGGTCTGGCGTGCCAGCTCGATCACGCCCTGGCCCTGGCCGATCCGCTTCGCGTTCCCCAGATGCGTCAGGTCCGTCATCGCGCGCTGCACGCCGCGGCGCCACGCCGCGTCGACGCCGGTCGTAACGAGCTTGTCCGACAGCCGCTCCAAGCGGCGCACCACCCGGTCCGCCTGACGACGCAGCTCCCGCAGCTCGGCGAAGCGAACGCCCTCCCACTCGGGCTCTCCCAGCCGCGCGACCAGTGCCTCCGAGACAACGCGCAGCAGCTCCCGCTCCGCGTCGTAGTAGATGGCCGCTACTGCGCGGGCGTGGTCGAGAGCGGCCTCGATCTGCTCAAGGTCTTGCTGTCCCAGGGCCTCGGCCGCCGCGGTGGTCATCTCAGTCCTCGCCGCCGGCATCCGGGATCAGGACGTCGTCCAGCCGGTCCGGGTCGGGAACGGTCAGCCCGAGCTCGTCGCGCAACCTTTTGACCTCTGCCGTGACCTGGTGGTCGTCCCACTCGGCGTGGACGAGGCGCACCTTGGACTCCAGGCTGATCGCCTGGGCCGGTTGAACAGCTCGACCGTACGACCCAACGCCTCCGGATCCGGCAGGACACCGTCTGGCCAGTGCACTTCGGCCCGCTCGGGCGTGACCTTCGTACTCCACACGCCGAGGTCCACCGACAGCAGGCCTCCGAGAGCCACTGCAAAGGCGGCGTCCAGTAACCCGTCTTCCTGCCCCTGGTCGAGAAGGACTTGCGGTCGCGGCTGTGGATCTCCGTCGCGGTCAACTGTCGGCCGGAGCCGTCTGCCTCGCCGAACGATGACGCGCTGTAGCCCGCGCCCCTCAAGATCTGAGCGATCAGTGCTTTGGCGGACTCAACATGCTCGGTCACTCTGATCGCGAACTGGCTGATCGTCAGCATCGCGTTCGGCGCGGCGCCGGGCGGCGGGAGCATCGCCAGGCCGGAGTAGATCTCCTTGTCCGGGTCCCAGCTCGCGCCCTTGCCGCGGCCGTGGTTTTCCAGGAACAGATCCGGGACCACGATCCTGCCCTTGCCGAGGCGGATGTCACGCATCAGCGAGGTCCACACCTCGTCGAGGCTGTCCATCAGGTGCTCGACGCCCTGGTAATCGGAGCGTCCGAGCGCCGTTCCCCTGATCAGTCGGTGGGGCCTCATGTTGGGCACGTAGCTGGTGAGCAGGCCGCGGGGAAAGTAGGTGTCGAACCCTCCGGTCTCGTCCACCTTGTCGGCGTAGATCTCGGTCTCGGGATGCTCCGTCAGCGGGATCGGCTTGCCGAGTTTGTCGCTGGTGCCCTCGTAGAGGCCGTGATAGACGCGGCCCTTCTCATGTCGTTCCAGATGCCGGATCACGCACTTGTCGTCCTCGGCGAGGACCTTCCAGAACGTGACTGCCGCCAGAGCTCCATATCGGAACTCGGGGACGGCGGAGTCGGGCGGGAACACCGACAGAACCGGGTGGTCGTACATCCCAGTGTCCCAGCCGACCCGGAGGAACACGCCACCGTACGCTGAGCTGACCTCCGCGGCCTCCAGGAGCGCCCCGTAGATGCCCGCCTCGTGCATGAGCGCGTCGAGCCGCTTCTGCCCGTTCTTCCCCCTCACCCTCAAGGTCGGAGGTTCGCTGAACAACAGGTCGGCCGAGGTGCTGCTGATGTCGCCCGCGACCGGCACGTGCAGCTTCGTGTTCCGGACCTGCCCGGCCGGCGTCGGCGAACCCCAAAACCAGCGCGACACGCGGTTGATGAACCCGGTCGCCCCTGGTTGTGGGCGGTCCCAGCCCTTCGGATCCAAGCCGATTCCGTGGACCTGGTTCGCGCCGTACACGCGTGCCAGATCGTCTGGGTCTCCGGCGTACCACGCCTCCCACTGCTGGTAGAGCCGCAGTTCACGCTTGATGTGCGGCGGCGGCCACTCCTGGTCCTGCACCGGCAGCGGCATCTCACGCCCTCACTCTTCTGTTGTTGATCACCGGACGGTCAGACAGGCCAGTGCCAGGTGCCTGGGGGATCGCCCGGCGGGACGTTGTACTCGTGGAACCCGCCTCGCGCGCCGGGAGTGAACACCCACAGGTGCACGTGGAAGGGGCTGTCGAGCGGCGGGACCGCGCCCACCCGCACCCCCTCGGGGTCGAGGGTGTCCACGTCAGCGGTCACGATCGCCGCCCGCACCGCGTGCAGCCCCTGCTTGCCGCGATAGCGAACGATCCGGCCCGTGGTCGGACGCTCCATGAAAGCTCCTTAAGTGATGAAGACCAGCCCAGACGGCAGCACCGGCCGCTCAGGCGGCGCATCGACGCGCACCCACATCTGGTAGGCGCCGTCAGTCAGGACCACGCCGCCGTCTGGGCCGACGAGAATGCGCGCGTCAGCGCCCGCCGCCTTCGCGCCAGACCACTCGGCCGGATGCCAGTCTCCTTCCGACGGCTCGACGCCAGGCTCGGTGAAGGCGATCTCGACCTGTTCGGTCCCGACCGCGCCCTCGATCCAGGCGTACAAAAGCTCCCTGGACAGGGAGGACATCGGTTCCACTGAGCACCTCCCTACGTATGGGGCGAATTAGCCCGCCAAGCCCGGCGCGGCCTCCCAACCGCCCAGCGGCGGCGCGGTGAATGAGCAGACCAGCCGCGACGCACCAGCCCAGCGCCGCCGATGGCCCGGATCTCGCCAACCTCGGCCTGTTCAGCGAGCACCGCGGCGTCAGCGGCATACTTCGGCGCCTCGAACGACGCACTGTCTGCCAGGGAGGCGCCGTCGAAGCCAGCGATGACTGCGTGGACGGCGGCGTGCTCGACGAACGCCGCGGCGTCGGCAACGTCCAGACCGGTCGAGGCGACCGACTCGACGAACTGCCCTGAATCGCTGGCCTCCTTGGCGACCACCGCTGAAGCCGCTTCGTTCAGCGCGCCGATGTCGGCCGCCGCCGCCTGCGCAACCACTGCGGTGGCCTCGGCCAGCGTCCCGGAGTCGCTGGAGACAGGACCGATCGACTTCGCGACGTCCACCAGCTCGGCCAGCGCGCCAGCGTCAACGCTCGTGGCCTGCACGTTCACCTGGGCCCTGTCGGTGAGGTGGGCCTGATCAGCGCCAATCCACCGGAGCTCCAGCATCGACGCTTCAGCCAGCGTCGCTTGGTCGGCGCCGCCCGGGCCGACATCGAGGGCCGGGGCCTCGATCAGAACGGCCATGTCCGACGCTGCGACGTCGGACATGGCCGCTGCTGTCTCGGTCAGGGTTCCGGCATCGTTGGCCGCCACGCGCTGACCGTCCGGCACGACGGTGGTAGTGGACGACTCAACCACGCTGGCCGCATCGGCCGCCGCCTTGGGCGCCTGTGGAGGACCGGTGACGGCCGGGGCGATGGCCAGGGTGTATCCGGCCCGCCACTCGACCTCGTTGACAGAAGCGACGAAGTCCGCGGGGCCGGTCGGCGCGTCGAACTGCAGCGTGCGGGCCGCAGCCGCCAGGACGGTGTAGATCCGCGACTGGATGTGGGCCAGCGCGGTCAGCTCGTCCGGCGCGGCGACGGTCATGGCGGTGCCGAGTGAGTACACCGCGACCAGGCGGAGCTCCACGTCGCCGTCCGACATCGGGGTGATGCCCGGCGTCGTGATGTTCAGGCCGGTACCGTCCGTCGAACGCGCGATCTTCGGAACCGCCGACTGCGACGCGTCCTTGACCGCGACGATGAGGCAGACACCGTCCGAGCCGCCGGTCTGCGCGAACGTGTAGAGGCCAGGCTCAGACGATCCAGCGCGTTTCCACCACACCCGGATCGCCTGGATGATGTCGTTTTCGCCGATCCCGTCCAGGGCGTCCAGGAGTTGCCAAGCGGTGCCGCCGGTCGGCGTCGTCATGGCCGCCGTGGACCCGCGGTCCGCCGCCTGGATGGCGATCAGCACGTCGTTGAGAGCGACACCGGCAGGCGCGCTGACGGAGTAGGTCGCGTTACCGGATGCCGTCGTGGAGGTCGTCCGGATCGACGGCGGTATGGTCCCGCCTTCCGGCTGGCTCGCCCAGCGCGTCTCGACCAAGCCTCCGCTGTCGGCGCTGGCTTTGGCGACTTCCGGCGCCTGGGCGATGCTGGCCGTCTCCGCCAGCGTGCCGCTGTCGGTGGCGTCCTTGAGATCTCCGAGAGTGGTGAACCCGATCTGGTCAACCCAGGCCGCGTCCTCCCCTTCAAGGAACGACTCGTCCTTGGTGTAGGAGAACGTCACCGTTGACTTGCCGAGCACGTCGAAGGTAACCGGTGTCCAGTCGATCTCGCCGGAGTCGGTGAGCACTTCCACGCCGTCGATCACGACGTGGAACTGGTCGAACCCCGCCTCGGACGACACCCGGTAGGAGAAGGACACGGACTCGGCGTTGGCCGGGACGACGACCACAGCTTCCGTTGCCCCGCTATTGCCGATGAGGGCGCTTTTCAGCGACCACGTGCCGGAAGCGGCGTAGTCGGAAGCCCGTGCCCAGGTCCCCGTGATGGCGAGGTTGAGGGTTGTGTCCTCGAAGTCCTCCAGGATGGTCGCCACGCCGCGCCCCCTCCCTCGTCAGGCAGTCGCGTTGTGGCTCAGGCCAGGGACAACTGGACCGTGAACACCCAGGAGGCGGCGCTGGTCTTCTCGCCCAGGCTCTCGACTTTGCGGTTCAGCATCCGCCCGCCACTCGCGGCGTTGAAGATCCCCCACTCGTTCCACACGAAGTTGGCCTCCGCAGTGGAGAACGTCACCCGGAACGTCACCACGACAGCGGTGGCGTCAACACCGTCCGTGTGCTGCGGATAGGTCGCATCCATCCCTTTGCGGACCGTGTTCGTGCCCTGCAGGTCGGTCTGCAGCGGGTCCACCGCGGCGACGCCGTCGCCGACACCGATCCGCGCGTTGGCCGCGTCGAACGCCGTGACGGTGGAGCCGCCGATCAGGCGGTGCCATAGCGCGGCCACCCCGCCGTACATGAGCAGGTTGCCCTCACGCTCGATCACCTCGAACGGCGTTGCGGCCGGGCTGGTGTCGTCGCCGTGGAACTTCTCCAGGTTCCAGTGGCAGCGCCACCGGCCGGTGTCATGGCGGCCCACGCCGGCCGCCAGGTGGCTTCCCTCGGTCAGTCGCGCGTTGTCCCGCATCGTGTGCCCTCCCGGACATGCAGAAGAGCCACCCGGTCGGATGGCCCTGACGTTGGTGATTGAGGGTGCGATCCCCGGCCCCGCGCTGCCCCTCAACAGCAGGGACCGGGGTCGCACCTGGTGCTCGACGCGCGTACAGGGAAGCCGCGCGGAGCGACGCACCTCCGGGCGGCCAGGCCGCCACAACCGGCCGCGTGTCCGGGGTGCGCGTCTAGAGAACGGGGACGGGTTCGAGCAGCCTCAACCAGGCCGCTTGCGTGGTGTGCAGGGAATACCGCAGGGCGTCCACGCTGTGGTCGTCCACCTTTACCGGAACGTCATCGCCGCGCTCGGCCTTGCGCTCGTCCCACGCGTAGCCGGCCATCTCGTCGAGCAGGCCGCGGCAGCTCGCGTGCACGCGCAGGTGATCGGCGGAGATGAGGTTCGACACAGTGCGGATGCCGTCCAAGACCGCGTTGTCGGCCTGCATGGGCCGGTAGTGGTCCCGGTAGAGCTGCTGGATGAACGAGGCCGCGCTCGGGTCAACCACGAGCCACTCAGGCCTGACGCCGCGCGTCCCCGGCCCGTAGGTATCCGGGATGCGGTCCAGCCAGTCGGTCAATCGCGTGCTGTACTCCGAGTCCGTCAACTGCCGCCGCTCTGCGCGGGAGTCGTAGCGCATCTCGGATGCGACGTAGATGCGGCGCTGCCCTTCGCGATCGGGCACGCTGACGCCCAGCAGCACCGCGGCGAACGGATTCGTCGTGCCATAGTCCACGCCGACCGACAGCCACTTCTCCATCAGCGGAAGCGAGGTCACGACGTGCTTGTCCTCGTCGAACTGGTCGTAGATCGCGCCCTCAGCCATGACCCACAAGCCCTGAATGAAGCGCTTGTACCAGAGCCCGGAGTACTCGCTCTTGAGGGCCTTGACGTAGGCCGGGTCAAGGCTGTGGTTGTCGTCCAAGGTGAAATGCCACGACCTAAGATCGAGCTCGTGGGCACGGTCGAGGAAGTCCTTCTTCAGCCAGTGCGACGGCGCGTCCGGGTTCGTGCTCCCGAACAACTTGGCGCCCGTTACCGACAAGCGGCTGAGCAGCATGTCCCAGAACGCCCGGTCGATCAGCGTAATCTCGTCCACGTACGCGCCGACCGCCGTCATGCCCCGCAGACGGTTCTCTGCTCGGGCGTCATTGGAGGTGACGATCTCGACGGTGCGGCCCAAGATTTTCGCGGTGGGCGCACCTCTGGTGTAGGTGATCCTCTTGGCGATCGGGCCGGTGATCGCGGGGTCCATGAGCGGCTCGAAGACGTTTCTGCCGACGGTGTCGCTCGTCTTGCCGACCACGACCAGAGAGCCGCCCCTTGGCGCGTTCGCCACGAAGATCACCCAGCGGATCAGGGACGCGATGGTCTTTCCGCTTCGGATCGCGCCCTGCCAGATGTTCAGGCGTGCCGTTGACTCAGCGATGCTCTTCTCTTGCGTTGGCGACAGCTTGACCGCCAGGCGTAGGCTCACGCTTCGCCCCCGGCGTCGTCGTACTCGATCGCGCCCTGGATGACCTCGGCTTCGAGGATCACGTCGGTGTCCGGGTCGGGCACGTTGTGGCGCTGCTGGAGCTGGAGCAGCATGTTGCCGAGCAGGCTGGCCATGTCGTTGTCGGCCGCGCCGTTCCTGTTGATGAGATCCAAGCCCAGGAGACTGGCTCGCTTGTTCACGATCTTCAGGACGGCCTCGACGGCGTTGACCTCGCCCTTGAGCACTCGTGGCCAGACGGACGCCATCATGCGGTCCAGCCGGTTGATCTCCAGGTTCAGCAGTTCCTCGGCCGCCATCGCCTCCTGCTTGGCCGCCTTCTTCAGCGCGGTCGTGATGTCCTTGGAGACGAGCTGCGGCGAGGAGTAGCCGAGCCGCTGCGCGATCACCGCGTTGCTGACCCCGGCGATACGCATCTGCAACGCCTGGTAGCGCCGCTCGTGCCGCGCAAGCTTGACCTGGGCGTCTTCGGCCATGAGGGGTCAGATCCTTTCGCTTGCGCTACCGCTGGCGGTCCGCGTGACTTCGGAGAGCCGCCATCACCACGTCCGCGAGCGACGCGTCACCGTCTCGGCTGCGGATTTCCGCGACCAGGCCGGTCACCTCGTCGTGCTGAGCGGCGGTCAGGGGCACGATCAGCTCGACCATCGCGCCCGCCTTCGGGCGCGGCGGCGGCGCGGCCGAGCTGGCAGGCCCGTGATGCGCGTCTCGGTCGTGCTCGCCCGTGGGTTCGTCGTCCTCGATGTCGGACGAGTCGTCTTCGTCGTCGGGGTCGTCTCCGAGACCCTCGGGTGCGGCAGGCGCCGGTGTCGGCGCTGACCTGCTGGTGGCGAGTTCGTCGTGCACGATCTCGATGTCCCCGAGGTCGTCGAGCAGGTCGGAGAGGTCTTCGTCCCGCCAACCGGTGCCGTCCAGATCCGGAAGCGACTGCAGCAGCTCGGCAAGCTTGGCGTCGTCGTACTGGCCGTACTCGGCGAGCCGGTTGTCCGCGAGCATGATCCGCTGAGCGGTCTCGTCGTCCACGTCGATGATGACCGTGGGCACGTGCTTCAATCCGGCCTTGGCCGCTCCGCGCCAGCGGTGCTCACCTGCGACGATCCGCATCCGGGACTTCTGGGCGACGACGGACCCGTAGAAGCCGTGCTTCTTGATCGACGCGACGATCACATCCACGTCGCCCTGGTGTGGGTTGTCCGGGTGCGGCTCCAGGTCGCCGACCATGATCATCCGGTACTCCTGCGGTGCAATCTTCGCCATCAGCCCTCCTATGACGCCCCGAGAGGGCGGCACGTAGTCGACAACTCTGATCTGCGGCCTGCATGTCTCCGCAGGCCAGATCACATGCGGTGGCCATCACTGGCATGGCATACCAAGGAGCCCTGATGTGGACAACCGGGCCCTCTGGCAGCAATTCATAACCTCTCGGTGCCACAGCAAGGCGCATTCGAGGACGGATGTCACATCTGGCGCCTGCACACACTCTTATAGACGCAACACACCCAAGCGAGGAGAAAGGCGATCACAAGATGCCCAATAACGAGTTCGGCGTAGCAACTCTCCGAGGACGATTCAAGACAGCACTCGCGATGGCGAGCGCGGTCACTGCCACACTGGCGACGGTCATGTCTGCCGGTGCCATGCCTGCTGGAGCGACGACTTCCATAACCAGCGAGGTGCGCGCTTCAGACGTCGTCTACTGGGGCTTCGTTAGTGCCAACACCCATCAATGCCTGTCCACCTACGCCTCCGGCACCATCCGCTCGCTGCCCTGTTCCGGGTCCGCCCAAGCGCAGCAATGGCACTGGATTGACAGTCGGTGGAACGGCGACCAACGGCTACTCAAGAACAGATGGACTGGGAAGTGCCTGATCGCGACCAACCCGGTCACATCGGGAACTTGCGAAGACTGGACCAGCAGGCACTGGCGCAAGGAGTTCGTAATCTTCAATGGTTACTGGATCCGCAATAACAACGAAGGCTTCGGATGTCTGGCTGACGAACCGGGGGACCTCGGCGTCGGACTTGGTCCGGCCTGGAACCCCAATATCTGGTATATCGCCGAACGGGATCGGGCGTAAAACGCTGTCACGATCCTGGCGGTTTACAACGAAGACGAAGCCGCTCAGGAGGGCATGTCGATCGGCATCAAGCCGGTCACCGTGTCGGGCTCGGTGGCGGTGCCGATTCCTGCTAACTGGGTCGGCATGATGACTCTATCGGGCACCTATGCCATGAGCACAACCTCGGTGTATCGGCGCGCGAAGATCGACTTCGGGACGGGCCAGAACTCGCCCGCCCCGTCGTGCAGGACATAGTCGCCGAGGCCGGCGCGCTGCATACCCTCGGGCGTCTGAATGTCCACGTACTCACCGGCGCGGCCACGGATCGCGGTCTGCCCGACGATGCCGCGCAGATTCGAGTACCTGTTGATCCAGGACACGACGTCTTCGACCTGCCGCCGACGACCTCTACGGCCTCGACCAGCTCGGGCGCGTGCTGGTACTCCTTGATCTCCATGCCGATACTCCGTTCTCGCGGCCTTTTGGCCAAATAGGCGGTTCTCTACCTAGTACGGCAGCCGCATTTCGCTAGCTGAGCAGGGCATATGCGGTGGCCAGGCGGGCGCGTTGGTGGAACCAGCGGGCGCGGGCCTGGTGTCGTCGTCGCCAGGCTGACCAATGGGCGGCGTGCAGGAGT